>RFXU01000252.1 GCA_009921505.1 Flavobacteriaceae bacterium | reverse complement strand
AAGCATTTCGAGCAGTTCTGCTTTTGTATGTTTATTCAATGACATTACTTTTCCTTGGCTACAAAGATTGTGCATGAAATTAAGCAAATTAATTATGCATCAGCAAGTAAAAGAGGGGGGTGGGGGAAAAACTAAGCCCCTCAAGTTGCTAGTGATCCCGCTCTCATATTTTTTCTAATAAAGGTTCTGTGGTTGAAAAATATTTTTCTGCCTGTAGGCTTTATTGTTATTCATCATGCCGTCTGATGCTTCGCTAATTAAATACTTCAGTGGAAAGACTACTTTGGAAAAAATTGATCTGAGTGATTTATTGCAATCGCTGAATGGTTTGGATCAGCGAAGGGCTGATGATGTAATATATGCCCAAATTTATGATGAATATTCGTCCGGCTTCATGGATAAGGTTGCACAAGCAAGAGCAATTGAAGCTGCGAACGGCAATCAAGATGCCATAAAGAGTGCTTACATTAGATTTAGATTTATTCGGATAAAGGATGATTTAGAGTTATTACGCCGTCAAATTCAGCGCAAAAACTCTCAACTTAAAAAACGAGCAAAAGCTTATGAAGCCGCGCAAAAACAAGCAGTACTGGATGAGAAAAAGCGCCTAGAGGAATTAGACAAGAATAGATACGCTAAATTCAAGTCTAAGCCCCTCAGCGAGAGAAATGATCCCAAAATTAATTCTATAGATCAGGCTAGTTTGGAATTGGAAGAATATCATAGAAGAGTGAACTCCGAAGGCGGGAATGCATTGTGGCTTTGGTTTGGGGTCGTTCTATCAATTCTGATTACTATGATGATTTTGTTTATGATATGAATGGAGCCGAAGTTGCGCGATAAATTGAACTTCATTGGTTTGCGAAAGTTGTTTGCACTCTTTGTTTTTTCTGCGTCTCCTGTTTTTTCGCAGGTAATTCTTGAGAGCAAGGTTGACGATATAATTATATCAGAAATTAGAGAGATCCCGAGAGGTCCAAGACCAAATTTCACCGGGAATTGCGAATATTTCAGTGTTGAAAGTCAATCGAGCCTTGCGATTGAAATTTCGAAATTAGGATGGATGGTAACGTCGGAAGTAGAGCATGGCCCTTTTCATTTTGTAAGTTTTGCGGGTTCCGCCACATCAATTACCAGTGGAATGTGCTTCATAGAGCAGACAAACATTGCCATATTCAAAGACAGTTTTCTAATTGCACTCGTATATACAGGTCCACATAATAGCCATGAATTGGCCGCGGTAGAAACAAATCAAAAAGGCGCAGTCAGCGTAATCAGTGGTGGTGGCGTCAGGTATTCTTCGCATGAGTTCGAATTTAGGGGTAATCGTATCACTCTTGATAAAGAAGCAAGTAGCCTAGTTTGTGGTCGACATTTAGTCCCGCAATTGTCGGAGTATCCTATCTTGGAGGCGCGAAATCAGCTTGCTAAGTATGGTTGGTTCCCTGTGGACTGGGAGAGCTATCTAAAAACAGATGCTGGCAAAAATAGTGTAAAGGACGATTTTTATCAGAACGCTCGATTAGAGTATGGTTTGCCAGAAATAGAAACATGTTCAGGTACAGGAGTTGGTTATTGTAGTTTGATATATCAGCATGACTATGCATTTTTGAATGTCACGACTGTTGGCGACATCGAGGGCGCTCAAGTCCTTGGATTTTCCAGTCAGTGTAAATAATAGTTTTCTTCTGATTTTGAGGGAATCGTTTCATGTGTTAATGTTGCTTCTTACCCGACAATAAGATCGGAAAACTTGAGGCAAAGCACATGTTACGAACAACATTTAAGCTGTCTGTATGGGCAGTAGGCTTATCGTTTATGGCAATATTATTACTTTTTTTGGTGATGGTTATCATCGAAGAATATCCATACAAAGGACCGTTTCTAAGTCCTTGTGAGCCAATCCCTTTTGAAACGTGTGAATGAAATGAGTTCTGCGCGTTTCTGTTTATTGGTGGGATTCTTGATCGTTTCACCAATTCTTTATTTTGGTTTACAAATTTTTGTTCTTGAGCCTTTGGGCTTCTTGGACATCCACGTTTCACAAGTGCCTGAGGGGCCAAATGACTGCGTCAAAATCACCGAGGAACGCTACCGATATTGCTGGCACGAGCGGGATTTTTTATTCAATAATAAATTAGAAAAGAAAGCTTCGAGGGACAATCGATTGCCTTAAAGCGGTACGTCTCTATTGTCGAATGATTTTACAGAGCTTTCCCTGTCCTCAAAGCTAATTTCTTCTCGGCTATCCAGGCCAACTAACTGACCAGAGTTCTGCCGAATAACCACCTCCGTGGTATAGCGATCCGAACCTGATTTATCCTGCCACTTTCTAGTTTCGAGC
>RFXU01000251.1 GCA_009921505.1 Flavobacteriaceae bacterium | reverse complement strand
TCACCGTTTGGATTTGAAGCAGTTGTTGAGAACTATAACCGTCGCAAAAAAATGAATTAGGCGCGCTATGTATTCGACGATGACTATAACTTGTGTTGGCAGTGGAAAACCTACCAATACGATAATTTTCTCGATATGTTTCCCAAATAGATGGGTATTCAGAGCATCAAGGCAATTGCAGAGTATATGCAAACTCGACCTGAACTCGTTGATGTGGGTGCGGAACCAAGTTTTGCACAAATACTGGCGAAATTTAGCAATTTTTACCTTATCCAAACTATATATTTGGTGAGACATAAACTCCAAAAGGTTTTGAATAAAATGCCAAGTTTAAAAATAATCAGGTGCTTTTGAAACGTCAGAACTGCTTGTAACAAGTGACCTTTCTTGTTCCTAGACCTATTTCGCCACTTTCATGACGCGAGCCGAATTAGTGCTTTAATCGGAAGTGGATAGTCGTTCTCGGTTCCAAGGAAAATATTCATATGCTGATGTGAGTATTTTTTGCTAATACACCCTAGCACTGTGCAAATAAATCACAAAGATTTTTCTGATGAATTTCCTATATTCAGGGTTATCGGAAGCTACAACTTTATGTATTGCTCGAGGTACGCCTCAGTCGCTACAAACTCAATCATGTCTTGCAGCTCGTCGTTTGCCGCCAGCGCTGTCAATTCCTCTTGGCTCAGGCCATAGGGGTCATTGTCAAGTCGCTTACGCAGCACCATATCATCCCAAATGGCAATGATCGTATTTTGATCTTCTTTTGTCATAGCTAACAAAACGGCATTGGTGGAAAAATGTTAGGTGACTTTGGTGGTTTGTGTCCATTTAAGTGGTCTCGGGATCGCGTGCTGTCGGTAGGGTCTTGAGATGTGTAGATTAGGGAGTTTTCGCAGCAAACGTTAACAGTTGTTTGTGTGTTGCCGTATAAGTACGTCGGAGGCATGACCGTGAATAATTTTGACTTTGACCTAAAAATTAAAGCTTTACGCACTCGCGTAGATGCCCTGCGGGCGCCGCGGGAGCCCCAGGTTAAGGTGCAAGTGCATAAGAAAACTGTGCGGCGTCCTTACCCAGCTCCAGTTAGACTGTCACGTTTTAGAATTACCAACCAATCTGTACCAGTTTGGGCGAGGGATGCTGCCTTGCTGCTGATACTTGCATTTTTCGTCTTTGACATCGCCCGGGGCCAGCCCATCTTATTCCGAAATCACGTCATTGTCTCTGTCATTGATCCTGCTCAGCCACATGCAAATAGGGATAGGGTGTCCTTTGAGCCAGAGGACTTTCGCCGGGTAACGTATACCCCGACGCTATTTGTCTGGCCTATACGACCCACCATTGTGTCGACCCAGGACATGGTACCGCACATCAATCAGGCGCTTAATGTGATGCAGATAGATCCTACAGCGCCACGCGATTTCGACGTCAACTCTTCGAGCTATCAAAAAGATTTGATGTTTCCCGTACCTTTACAAATTGACGCAGGCGTTCGGTCGCGACCTCCACATGCATTAGAGCTAAATTCTGCCGATCATTTACCAAATTTAGTGACCCAGTCGCCGCAATTTATAGGTCTGGACCACGAGCTTGTAGCGATTGTCAGCAAAAGCCGACAGAATATCCAGATCTTTAGGCAGGGCGTCGAGATGTACAGCTGGCAGGTATCGACCGCGCGCCAAGGAAAGATCACTCCAACCGGCACTTGGACGGCGCAGTGGCTTTCAAAGGACCACAAGTCGTCGCTCTACAATAATGCCCCGATGCCATATTCAATTTTCTTCAGTGGGCACTATGCCATCCACGGCACCGATGCCGTTGACCGCTTGGGGACGCCGGCATCGGCAGGATGCGTGCGATTGCACCCTGATCATGCCAAAACCCTCTTCACGCTTGTACAGGACGTAGGGAAATCAAATTTTGCAATTCGCATCATCAACTAATTGCCGAACATAAAACTAAAGTCAAAGTTGTTAAAAGTAGCAAAAACCAATTCGAAACTCGTAGGTTTTTTTATTAATTGTCCACGACAACAGGCGATTATTGTCGAGATATTAATGCAAAGTGAAGCAGCAGAAAGGCTCTTGAACCTATTGACCGCAATCAAGGTTTGTCAAGAAAGTAAAAAGGCTATCTTATGCAAAGCTATTACCGAATAATCTCCCGTCACTTGGCCACTGCTTGATAATGGTCTCGCAATTCTACACTTACGGATATACTAGCTTGCAAGGCCTTGCTACACCAATCGGTAAGTGAGGTTTGTACTAATCGGCTACAACTGCCTAGTTGATACTCCTTGCGGGTACGTTGGGACCGCTTTTGGGACCATTTTCCCAACTGTATTTTATCATAAGTATATGAAATAATTGAA
>RFXU01000026.1 GCA_009921505.1 Flavobacteriaceae bacterium | reverse complement strand
CCTGATAAAAAATAGCCCTTTTCACGATGACTGAAGTGCACGGCTAAAAAATCTTTTCTTGGAATACAATCACCATCACTCATTACCACATAATCTGCGCGACAAGCCGCCAAGGCTTTATTGAGGATGCGCGATTTCTGAAAGCCTTCATCTTCTTGCCAAATGTGTTGCACAGAAATACCCGTTTCCCGGGCAAAGGCCGCTACATATTCCCCGGTCTCGGCACGTGAACCGTCGTCGGCAATGACCAACTCAAAGTCTTTAAAAGTCTGCTGTGCATAACCCCATAAAACTTTTTTCAGCCATTCCAAGGCATTATAAGTACTGATCACTACGGATATCTGCGGCGCGCTCATAGGGCAAAGATACGGCAAAATAAGTACCTTAGCTACGACAAGATTAAGTCCTGATGAACCCAAAGCCGATTAAAAAGATTTTAGTCATTCAGCAAAAAATGATTGGCGATGTATTGATCTCAAGTGTGCTTTGCAGTCATCTTAAAGCCCTTTATCCCGAGGCTCAATTACATTACGCGATTCATCGAGGCACACTGGCCGTGGTAAAAGGACATCCGGATATTGACCAATTCATTTTATCCACCCCAAAAAAATCTTGGAATCAATGGCGCATTTTATTCACTCAAATCAAAAAAGAGCGATATGATTTAATCCTTGATGCCTATGGAAAGCTCGAGAGTTTAATGATGATTCTGCCCTCAGGGGCTCCAAGGGTCTACGGACACAAAAAATGGTTCAGCCCACTGGCCTACACCAAGACCTCAATGCCCAGCAGCCAGGTTTATACCACTGCCGGCAATGCCCTAGAAGACCGTTTGAGACTTATTTATCCTGAATCAGAAATTCAAGAAAGAGCCCTTGAATTTAGACCAAAAATTCATTTAACCCCAGAGGAAATTTCTTGGGCTCAGGAAATTATAGGCGCCCATAATCTAGACCGGGGTAAGACTCTGGTTATGGTGAGTATTTTAGGCAGCAGCCTGGACAAGTCATTGCCCGCGCAAACCATGGCCCAGATTATAGACGCCCTTGCGCAACAACCCAACACCCATATCCTGCTGAACTATGTGCCCAATCAAAAGCACTCAGTAGATGAAATACTCGCTTTGGTCCCAGAAAAAAATCGTGCCCGCGTACATCCTGAGGTCTATGGACAAAACCTTCGTGAATTTTTAGCCCTTTTATCTCAAGCACACTATCTCGTGGGCAATGAAGGTGGCGCCGTGAATATGGCCAAGGCATTAAACATCCCAACATTTACCTTATTTTCCCCTTGGATCAATAAAGCGGCTTGGAATAGTTTTGACGATGGCCAAACCCATGTCGGCCTTCATCTTAAGGACTTTGCTCCGGATTTATTTCAGGGACAGTCAAACAAAGAAGTGCGCAAAAATCATCAGCAATTTTATCAGGCCTTCACATTTGATCTCTTTGCCCCTTTACTCAATTCCTTTTGCCTGCGCCACAGCAGTAAAGAACAATAGCCATAATAAGTGAAGCTTTTGGCGCGCAGAATTGCTTAAGGTTTTACAGGAAAATAAATTAAACGTTCAAGTCAAAATGGTCCGACAGACTTTGCCACTGCTGCACATTTAAATCGCGATCAACGTTTTCTTTTTTGAGCGAAAAACTCTGCGTCCCCATGATAGGAATCGGCTCAGGGACGATCTTACTGCACCGTCGCACGGGAGTGTTTTGGCGCAATTCCATAGCCTTAAACCACAAGTCATCAGCCTTTGGGGCTAATCGCATAAAAAGCGATTCATTTGAATAATCTGAGTGCAGGGCCTGTTTTGGATAAAGGACGCCTTTGCCGCCTATGGCCAAAAATGAATTCGGATCTTGATTTAACTCCGGTTGATAACGCCACTGTTTGTAGGGTTTTAATGGACCGTCTTCATAGCGTTGAATGGAGCGAATCTGCTGAGCAATCACAGAATTAGGAAAGGCCAAATGGTCCTGATACAATGTATTTAACCATTCTTTGTGGTACATGAAATCATCGTCGCAAGTGATAATCGTGTGATCAGGAAATTCGTCTATAGTATGGATTAATTTTTTGTGAGAACACTTAAGCGGCGTGTAGCGCAGCTGAATTAAATCAAGCGTCTTAGTGCTTTCCAAAAGGGACTTTACCGCTTTGGGAATTTGCCCCTGCATTTCATGGTGCATCCAAACAACAATTTTTTCAGGGCGAACCGTTTGTTGCAAAAGACTTCTCAAAACCAAAGCGAGTTTACTCAGGCGCGAGGGAATAGTCGTCATTGAAATAATTACGGGAACCTGCTGGGAACCAGCTAAAAGTCGCTCGGGAGCGGTCAGATTAAGTCGCGCTGAATGGAAAATCGATATGGGGAATTCTTTGAGTTTCACTAACGAGGGCTTAATCAGTTTTCTTTCTCCAAAACAGTAGTTTTTTCTTTAAACGGCGTTTGCGGTGAAAACGATCTTGAAAATCTTCAGTAACGCGCCACATTTGTTCTTTGAGCCCTTCAACTGGCCAATGGGCTAAGCGGGCGTAGGTTTCACTCATTTTATCGACCATTTCTTTTAGCGGGGTGAGCCGTGCAAAATTTTGGATGCGTTCAGCCTTGGTCAAAGGTTTAAAAGTCATTCGATTTAGATCGACCAGATAAAAGCTAGGAATCCCGTCTTGTAACTTGATCAAGGTATTTCCAGGGGAATGGTCTTGAAACAAAACCCCTTTTTCATGGAGCTCAAAGGTAAAGGCCGTAAAAGACTCAAGAATTTTATCCCGGTTCGGTAGGTCGGGCTGATGTATTAAATCGCGAAAGGTGTAATCCGCGGCAACATTCATGCTAAAATAAAAACTTCTTTGGATCCCACCGCCGCCATATGACTCCATAAAAGCTACAGGCTGCGGCGTGCCAATGCCGAGTGCTTTGAGTTTATGCGCATAAAGATAGGATCGATGGGCTTTGGATTTTCGCCAGTAACGATAAACCACACGATTGATCCAATTAGGCTGTTTGAAGGACTTGACCGCCATAGAACAACCACCTACGTCAATGCGTTTGATCACATTGCGATCGCCGGTTCCGATTAAGGGGGCCTGGCTCTGATCAAAATTCAAAGCAGCCTGTATCAAGGCCTCTTTCTGGTCTTGAAAATCCTCAGCAATTACGATGTGATCTAATGACAAATAAACCTGCTTGTGTATTGGGTGTAAAATTAGGGATATTTTTATTGACATAATGCGCCTCAAGGTTTAAGAAGCGTCACGTCCTTTTTGAAATTGATTATCTTTACCACAAAAGAAATTTCTTTGTCCGACAATCATAAAATTAGCGCTGTTGTCATCACCAAAAACGAGGGTCAAATTATTGAGCAATTTTTGACCCAACTCCGTTTTGTGGACCAAATTGTTTTAGTGGATTCGGGCAGTGACGACGATACAGTAGCCAAGGCTCAGAAGTTTAAAAATGTATCGGTGTTCACCCGGTCGTTTGACAATTTTAGCGCTCAAAAAAACTTTGGTATTGATCAGGTCAAGCACGAGTGGGTGCTCTTTTTTGACCCCGACGAAGAAGTCCTCCCCGCTTTGAAACAGGAGATTTTACAGGCCGTAGCTCAAGGCAATCACGAGGGCTATTACATCCGACGTCAGCTCTACTTCATGGGTAAAAAAATTAAGTACTCTGGCTTTCAAACGGATTGGGTGATTCGACTAGGACGAAAAAGCGCTTGCCGTTATAATGGGAATTTAGTCCATGAAACCATGGAGGTTCACGGGAGCACTGGAAAGCTCAAAACACGTTTACCCCATCACACCTATAAATCCATGCCCGAGTATCTCGCAAAACTGGATCAATACAGTACGCTACAAGCACAAATGTCCTTTGAGCAGGGTAAAAAAGCAGGACTCCTGCAACTCATCTGGCGCCCCTGGTACCGATTTTGGCATCAATACATCATTCGATTAGGGATTCTCGATGGACTACCGGGTTATGTTTTGGCCAGCATTAATGCCCATTCGGTGTTCAAACGCTATGTCAAGCTTTACCTTTTGCAGCGCGGTGGTCAATAATCTCTAAGGCTTAAGATTAGGCTCATAAGTTGCCCAGAGGACCCGAGCTTCGCGTTTCTATTTTATTTTTTGAGGGTCAATTACCAGATGTTTTTAATCGCCTCATAGGCACTGCGAAACTCGGTTGTATACCAACCCCCTGCATTATTCAATTTGACGAGCCCGAACCATTCTTCAACATCATCGGGGTCCTGAGTATACGAATCTTCTAATCCAAATTTCCACCAAGCATCCAAATACTCATGAATACATACCCCCGCAATAGGCAAGGTTGATGTGGTCACATCATTAATATTTTGAAGTAAAGCTGCGGCCTGCTGTGACTCCGTATTTCCGCCATAACCATAATTCGGAGGTCCGACTTGGCCTGCATTTGGAGAAACACTCAATCCGGTTTCACTAATGAGTAAGGGTATGTTTGGATGTTTCGCCTTTATTTCTTCGATCCATCCTTGAAAAAGAGTACCCGAACTGCTTCCCGGAGCCGTTCCAGGCCTATAATAGGGTACCGCATAAGAATAAGCGTTATGGGAAATAAAATCCAGAAACGGGATGTCGATGACCTCTGCGGTGCGAATTTCATTGGCATAAGAGAGTAAGGACTGATTTCCATAAGTCTCATATTCATAGGTCCGAGCAAAATCTGCCATTTCGGCAACAAAAGCCTCCGTGGCCGTAATGCCAGAATCCGTAACAATATAATTGCCGGTAAAATTGGTAATTTCAGGGTGGGCCGCGTTAGTCGATAAGATACTAGACTCACTGAGTTCATTACCAATGATATACGCGACCAGAGGCGGTCGATTATCATTAAAAACTGAGTAAATTCTATCGATTACCGCTTGAATATAGGTCTTGGTGCTTTCTTTAAATTCAGCACTTTGGAAATCCGGCTCATCACCTTTGATCCAAATCGTTTGAATAAAATTCAAATCCCCGACATTCTTTAGTGCTTCATAACAGTATTTAGGGGCACCCCAAAATCGAACTGTATTGGCCCCCATGGCCTTGATATTGGATAAGTCTGCCTCAATACTGTTGCTCAATTCCTGAGGAAGCGTTGTTGCATTTTCAATTTCCCATGGTAAATAGCCTGGATAACCGGGCACATAGACCACCCCCTTTATTTGAAAGGGAAGGTTATTTTTTAAAATACGATGATCGTCTACACTAAAACCAGTGAATTCAGTCTCATCGGGTGGCTCAATTGACCCCGCATCATCATTAGTACACGAGCTACCCATTAGGAGGATTAGAAGAAGAAAATAGTATTTGTATCCAATCATCGTTACTGGATTTTACTTAAGGGGTAACGTGGTATTGATCCACTCCACGCTCGATGCGCACCACACGATGCGCTATAGTGTGTTGTTCCAAATTATCGTTCTGCTCGAGTTGAGACTTTGATCGAATGTTATGAGGAATGTGATACACGAGCGCGCGATGTTTTAATCTTTTCATCCTACACCCCAGGTGCATCAATCGATGAGCCAAATCGGAGTCCTCTCTTCCCCAACCCTCAAAGTCCTCATTATATCCGTTTATGGCAATAAAATCCTTCCGCCAATACCCTGTATTACAGCCGCGAAATTTTTTTGAAAATTGCTTTTTAGGCTGGTAAAAGCGCCCTATAAAAGGGCAGTATAACGCCCTTAATCCATTGCGCAGTCCAGGATGAAATAGCCTAAATTGAGTGCTCTTGTTACGCCATAACTCAGGTAAAAAATCATCTTTTATGTTCACCCTAGTGCCCGAGAGCACCTGTCGCTTGCGCGCAGCCTTTATATAGTCAGCAACAAATTCAGGGTGCATGATACAATCACCATCGATTTGAATGATAAAGTCCACAGGGGTTTGCGCTATAGCCTTGTTTAGAATAGCTGCTTTGCGAAATCCCTGATCCTCATGCCAAATATGATCCACAGGGACCTTGAGCGTTTGGGTAAACTGCCGAATTAGGGCACGGGTTTCTTCGCCGGATCCATCGTCGGCAATCAGGACACGCTCGGGTAACTGACTCTGAAGGCTCAGACTTTGCAGCACGAGTTCGAGCGCCTGTGGCCAATTATATGTGCTAATTAAAAGCGCAGTGGTCATGCAAATAGTTTTCGATTTCCGGGCTTTTAACCCTAACTTTACCCTACAAACGAAAGTAATGAAAATAAAACAGCTATTGGCGGGAATTATGCCAATCCTCGATGGAGATGCTCGAAAAAAGCAGACCGCAAAAGCTGTTTTAAAGGGGCCTATTGAGCATCGTGGCGTTTTGAATATTCATCGGCATGACCCCAACAATGTCGGTGATTTTTATTGCGCACCCCATCTTTATTTCCCCGAACTGCATCAAAAAGTTTTGGATATAGGCGACATGCGTAAAACGAGCGCAAAAGTTCGCGGGGATTGGGCTCAGGCGGTCCGAACTCATGATTTAATTATTGGCGGTGGTGGCCTTCTAAACCTTCCCCACTTTGCCCACCAAATGGCTCTTTTTGAAACCCTTGGCTCCCGCGGCAAAAAAATCGTACTCTGGGGCCCGGGACACAATGACCCAGACTGGAATACGTTCAAAGCTCCCGCACACTACCAAGTTGACTTGAGCAAGTTTGGCATGATAGGCTTGCGCGATTACAGCGCCCCTGGCACTTGGGTCCCTTGTGTCAGTTGTCTGCATCCTATTTTTGACCAAGAAATCGTCCCAAAACACGAATTCGGTGTTTTAATGGGTAAAAAATCAGCCCAAAACAAGGAGCGGCAAGAATTATTGAGCGATATCCCGAGCAGCCATAACGCTACGGATCTCAATGAAATGATTCAATTCATCGGCTCCTGTGAAACCCTTGTCACAGACAGCTATCACGCCATGTATTGGGCCTTAATGATGCAACGCAAGGTTTTGGTCATCCCCACCACAACCAAATTTCTTGACTTCAAATACCCCGTACCGATAACCAGTTTTGACGCCTTTAAGCAGGAACTGAAAAAGGCGGTCAAATACGATGGGCTTTTAGAGGAGTGCCGCGCTATCAATAAAGATTTTGCCAAAAAAGTCTTTGATTATTTATCGATTGATCCCATTTCATAACCATCATAACACAGAACTAACAAAATACAGAACTAACGTAACGATGAGCGCAGACGAACATTTAAAACAAGAAATTACTCAAGCCATGGTCACCCTAAAAAAGGGCGGTTTAATTCTTTATCCCACTGATACGATTTGGGGAATTGGTTGTGATGCGACGAACCCAGATGCCATCGAGCGGGTCTACGCCCTTAAAAAAAGGTCAGATGCCAAAGCGCTGATTTGTATGGTTTCTGACTTTAGAATGCTCAATCAATATGTGTCTGATATTCCTGAAGTGGCTTACGATATCTTGAAGTATGCGGTCAAACCCACCACGATTATTTACGACAAACCCATCCGTGTGGCGCAAAATCTTTTAGCGGAAGATGAATCCCTCGGGGTACGGGTTACGCGACATGATTTTTCAAAAAATTTAATTCACAAATTCAAGCGACCTATCGTTTCAACCTCGGCCAATATCAGTGGTCAACCGAGCCCTAAATCCTTTCAAGAAATCGACCCCGCAATTTTGGAGGGCGTGGACTATGTCGTAAATTTGGAGCGCAATAAAAAGAACGGACCCCCCTCGGCAATTATTAAGTTAAAAAACGACGGAACTGTTCAGATAATTCGTGACTGATGCCTGTTCTCAATCGTGCAGCCAAAGCCTTAAAACACCCTGTATTCCAGACCGTAGCCCGTGTGGCGGATCAGTTGGGTTTAGAGACCTATGTCATAGGGGGTTATGTCCGGGATGCCCTTTTAGAACGAGGCAACGCCAAGGATATTGATTTTGTAGCCGTGGGCTCAGGGATCGAACTCGCTAAAGCGGTCGCCCAAAATCTTCCCAACCGACCTAAGGTTCAAATTTTTAAAAATTATGGTACCGCCATGCTACAAACCCAAGGCATGACTTTGGAGTTTGTCGGTGCACGCAAAGAGTCTTACGCGCACGAAAGCCGAAATCCCTCGGTTTCCCCCGGAAGTTTAGTCGATGATCAAAATAGACGTGATTTTACCATCAACGCCTTAGCGCTGAGCTGTAACCTTGACAATTTTGGTCGCTTGCTCGATCCATTTGATGGGCTCACGCATTTGGATCAAAAACTGTTGATCACGCCTCTTGATCCCGATACGACGTTTAGTGATGATCCATTGCGCATGCTTCGCGCAGTTCGTTTTGCCTCACAATTGAAATTTGTCATTGAGGAGAAAACTCTAGCGGCCATAAAACGAAATGCCGCGCGATTATCGATTATTTCAAAGGAACGCATTGTGGATGAAGTCCATAAAATTTTGGCCTCACCCATCCCATCTATAGGGTTGAGCCTCATGCATCAAACGGGACTTATGGCTGAAGTATTTCCCGAGCTTATGGCCCTGCAAGGAATCGAAGAAAAAGAAGGGCAAACCCACAAAGATAACTTTTGGCACACCTTAGAAGTCGTGGACAATATGGCTCAATACAGTGACGATTTATGGCTTCGTTGGGCGGCCTTATTGCACGATATTGGCAAGGCTCCAACCAAACGTTTTGACCAAAAGGCGGGCTGGACTTTTCATGGCCATGAATTTGTGGGGTCAAAAATGGTCTACAAACTGTTCAAGCGACTTAAAATGCCGCTGAACGAAAAAATGAAATTCGTCCAAAAGATGGTCGCCATGAGTTCTCGCCCGATTGTGATCGCTCAAGAGGTTACCGATAGTGCAGTGCGTCGACTGCTTTTTGACGCTGGTGAGGATTTAGAATCCCTAATGACCCTTTGTGAAGCGGATATCACCACTAAGAACCCAAAACGCTTTAGACGTTATCATGAAAATTTCAAAAGAGTAAGGGAAAAAGTGGTTGAGGTGGAGCAACGTGATCACGTCAGGAATTTTCAACCGCCCATAAGCGGGGAAGAAATCATGAAGACCTTTGGATTGAGTCCCTCTCGTGAAATTGGATTGATTAAAGAAGCCATCAAGGAAGCCATATTGGAGGGAGAGATTTCTAACGACTACGACCAGGCAAAATCATTCATGCTCGAAAAAGCAGCCAAACTCGGTTTAAAACCATTGGTATGAATCAACCGCCCATAATTGAAACGCCACGTCTGATTCTTCGTCCCTTTACGATGGAGGATGCCGCCGCTGTAGTGCGTTTTGGCTCAGAAAACAGAACACAAGAGCTCACCGGGGATGTTGGCATTTATACCATAGAAAAAGCACAAGAAATTATTCAAGAGGTTTGGCTCAAGGAATATGAACAATACGGCTATGCCCGTATGGCTGTTGTGGTTAAATCCAGCAATGAACTCATCGGATTTTCTGGCCTAAAGCACTTGCCTGAGCTTAACGCGCCTGATCTTGGTTATCGGTTCCTGCCTGATTACTGGGGACAAGGTATTGCCACAGAGGCAGGTAGGGTAATTCTGGATTGGGGTTTTAAAAATTTTGACTTTGAAAAAATCGTGGCCTTTAGTTTTGCCTTTAATTTTGGCTCAATGGGGGTCTTGCGAAAGCTTAATTTCAATTATTTAAAGCATGCGCCTTATCCCGGCGAACACAGTGACATCCACTTGAATTGGTATGAACTACAGAAAGAGAACTATGAACGAAAGAAAGATGAACAATAGTAGTATGAAGGTGCATAAATCGGTTATTTACTGGCTGCTCAGCGGTTGTTTTTTAATTTTTATAATGGTCATTGTCGGGGGAATTACGCGATTAACCCACTCTGGTCTGTCCATCGCCAACTACCAATTGATTGCAGGCACCATTCCTCCATTAAATGCTGAGGAGTGGCAAGCGGCTTTTGATTTGTACAAACAATACCCTGAATACCAGAAAATAAATCACAAGATGAATCTTGAGGAGTTCAAAGACATTTTTTTCTGGGAGTGGATTCACCGTGTGATTGGCCGAGTTATTGGTCTGGTGTTTATCATACCTTTTATTTATTTTCTCATCAAAAAACGGTTGAGTGCCAAGACCATTCGTCTTTGTCTTGGACTAATGTCCTTAGGCGCGTTACAGGGATTTTTGGGTTGGTTTATGGTAAAAAGCGGTCTTGTGGATCGTCCTGATGTAAGCCACTACAGACTGGCTATGCACCTCACTACGGCCTTTCTAACCTTTGCAGCGACCTTTTGGGTGGCCTTGGGCTTAATTTATCCCGGAGGGCAACTCAACAAAAATCTTTGGTCTAAATGGGGCGGTTGGGTAAAAGCGGCCTATGGTCTTCTTGTTATTCAAATTATCTGGGGAGCCTTTGTGGCTGGACTTGACGCAGGTTGGTTACACAATCACTGGCCGTTTATGAACGATGGCCTATGGATGCACGAATCGGTTACCCAAGAGCTCAATCCGACTTGGAAAAATTTTGTCGAAGGAAAAAGTGGGGTTCAATTTGTCCATAGAACATTAGCCTATATCGTGGTGCTCTTGATTGGTCGTGTGGCTTATCTCGGGTTAAAACACGGCACGACATTGCAGCACAGACGCCTGGCCTATGGTATCTTGGCTGGAGTCGGTGTTCAATTTCTATTGGGGGTCCTGACGTTATTATGGCAAGTTCCGTTGTTTTTAGGGCTGGCACACCAAGTCATGGCTTTCGTCTTGTTGGCCCTCATGACCCTAACTTGGCATCGCTTTAAATACGCTCAGGCAAACTAAAACCCTAGCTTGTGCTCTTTGATACCAAATCGCCAGAAAAATGGCTTTTGGTATTTACTCCATTGACCGCTTATTTTCTTGAATAAAGCGTACTTTTGAACTCAATAAATTACTCATTATGGTTTATCGTTTTCGTGTTATCCTCAATGCTAAAGAGGACATCTTCCGTGACCTAGAACTGCGTCACGACCAAAGTCTAGAAGATTTTCACAACAGTATTACCCAGGCCTTTGGCTTTGGCGGTCAAGAAATGGCGTCTTTCTACCTCAGTAATGACGACTGGGCGCAAGAAGAAGAATTTCCACTGTTCGATATGAGCGAGGGCATGGACGAAAAAAGAACTATGGGTGAGACTGAGCTGCACGAAATACTGGATGAGCAGCAAACCAAAATGATTTACGTCTACGATTTTCTGAATTATTGGACCTTTATGGTCGAACTCGCTGAAATTGCCGAGGAAGCAGACGGCGTGGATTATCCAAATTTGATATTTGCACATGGGCAATTGCCTGAAGAACCACCAACAACTGAGTTTGAAGGGGTTGATGCCTCAGATGCCGATTTTGATTTTGGTGATGATTCAGACGACGAATTTGGTGACATGGATCATTTAGACGACTATGATTTAGATCAACTTTATTAGCATCATGGCCTTTAAACTCCGCAGCGATTTTACTCCTACCGGGGATCAACCTTTGGCAATAGAACAATTAACCGAAGGATTGAATCAAGGGGTGGAGCAACAAACGCTGCTCGGAGTAACTGGAAGCGGTAAAACATTTACTGTTGCCAATGTGGTGGCTCAAGTTCAAAAGCCAACATTGGTTTTGGCCCACAATAAAACACTTGCTGCGCAACTTTACAGCGAGTTTAAAATGTTTTTTCCAGAAAACGCCATTGAATATTTCGTCTCTTACTACGACTATTATCAGCCTGAAGCCTATATCCCGAGCAGCGGCACCTATATAGAAAAGGACCTTTCTATTAATGATGAAATTGAAAAATTACGTCTGAGTGCGACCTCATCACTACTTTCAGGACGGCGTGATGTCTTGGTGGTCGCCTCTGTATCTTGTCTTTACGGTATTGGAAATCCCGTAGAATTCAAAAAAAATGTCATTGAATTAAAGCAAGGACAAATCATCTCACGGACCAAACTCTTGCATCAATTGGTTCAAAGCCTTTACGCACGAACCGAAACAGAATTTTTACATGGTAGATTTCGTATTAAAGGCGATACTGTAGATATTTTTCCGGGTTATGCTGATGAGGCCTTTCGCATTCATTTTTTCGGTGATGAAATTGAAGAGATTGAGTGTTTTGACCCACAAAGCATGAACATCCTGCGCAGCTTTGACCGCGTGACGATCTACCCTGCCAATATGTTTGTCACTTCCCAAGATGTCCTTCAAAATGCCATAAAATCAATACAAGATGATTTGGTGGCACAAATAGAATACTTCAAAGAAACAGGACGACATCTAGAAGCAAAACGACTTGAGGAACGAACAAATTTTGACTTGGAAATGATTCGAGAACTCGGGTATTGTAGTGGTATTGAAAATTATTCGCGCTATTTGGATCAACGTGCTCCGGGGACCAGGCCATTCTGCCTTTTGGATTATTTTCCAGAAGACTATTTAATGGTCGTCGATGAAAGCCATGTGAGCATACCTCAAGTCAGTGCCATGTACGGTGGAGACCGCAGTCGAAAAGAGAATTTGGTCAATTACGGGTTCAGACTTCCAGCCGCTATGGATAACCGCCCCCTTAAATTTGAAGAATTTGAGGCGCTACAAAACCAAGTTATTTATGTCAGCGCTACCCCAGCAGATTACGAGTTAGAACGCTCTGCTGGAGTCTATGTCGAGCAAATCATACGCCCCACAGGGCTTTTAGATCCCCCGATCGACATTCGGCCCAGTGCTCATCAGATTGATAATTTACTCGAAGAAATTCAATTACGCGTTGACAAAGACCAACGGATTTTGGTCACAACCTTGACCAAACGCATGGCCGAGGAACTCACGAAATATTTAACGCGCATTCAAATCCGTTGTCGTTATATCCACAGCGATGTGGATACTTTAGAACGGGTTGAAATTATGCAGGATTTGCGTTTGGGGCTATTTGATGTTTTGGTGGGCGTAAATTTACTGCGCGAAGGGCTTGACCTGCCTGAAGTTTCCTTAGTGGCAATTTTAGACGCAGATAAAGAAGGATTTCTGCGCAGCGCCCGTTCTTTGACCCAGACCATAGGGCGCGCCGCCCGACACGTGGATGGATTGGCCATTCTTTACGCCGATAAAATTACCAAAAGTATGCAGGCGACCATTGATGCCACGAATTATCGACGTGAAAAACAGATGGCCTATAATAAAGCTCATGGAATTACTCCAAGCCCGATAAAAAAGAGTTTGGACAATGCTTTGACCAAGCGTAAAACCAATGACACGCTCATAAGCACACCTAGCGTTGTCACGGAAAATGAAATGGCCTACTTAAATAAGCCGGAAATTGAAAAGAAGATTCGCGAGACGAGAAAATCGATGGAAGAAGCGGCTAAGGCCTTAGATTTTATGGCTGCAGCCAAACACAGAGACACCCTGAAAGTCTTACAAAAACACTTATCGGAATCATGAGTTATCCTGAAGCCTCAAAAAGATTAAACAAAGCGATTAGCGATAGCGGCTACTGCTCTCGACGCAAGGCAGATGAATTGATTGAGCAGGGCCTAGTGACCCTAAATGATCAACCTGTGCGCCTAGGAGATCGGGTCATGCCAGGCGATGTCATAAAAATCAATGGGGAAATTATTGGTGGACCTAAGAGCGACGTTTATCTCATGCTCAACAAACCGGTAGGAATTACCTGCACAACAGACCAAAGAGTTAAGGGCAATGTGGTCGATTTTATAAATTTCTCAGAACGTATTTTTCATGTAGGGCGCCTGGATAAACCCAGTGAGGGCTTATTGTTAATGACTAACGATGGAGATATTGTCAACAAAATTCTTCGTGCTGGAAACCGACATGAAAAAGAATATATCGTTCGTGTTGATCGGCCGATTAGCACTGAATTTATTCAGCGGATGAGTCGAGGCATTCCCATTTTGGACACCGTCACCAAACCCTGCGAGGTTCAGCGCGTCAGTCGCTTTGTGTTTAAAATCATTTTGGTTCAAGGGCTAAATCGACAAATTCGGCGGATGTGCGAGTATCTAAATTATGAGGTCGTTGCTCTAAAGCGCGTAAGGATCATGAATTTAACCTTAGGTGATTTACCTACCGGCGAATGGCGGCATCTGACTCGTGAAGAAGTGGCTAAACTACAGGAAAGCTTGACGGACTCTGACAACACCCCGTATTCAGCCTCAGACTTAGATCAGGACTTTAATTAGAACAATAATTAGCAATATAACTTTGAGCAAGGCCCCTGAGGATTGAGTTCATCGGGCGGGTCAAACATAAAAAAACCGCAGTCTGCATTTGCGTCGTGCGGTTTTTTCAACTAACTAACCAATTTAACTAACAACAATGAAACATCACTTCTATTGTTGTATTGGTTATTGAAAATATCATGCCAAAATCAATGGTCTTTTGCCAATTAATTGTTAACGGACGTTAAAAGATTCCCAAGATTAAGCCAGTACTGCTTGTACCTTATCAGCAGCTTCTTGAAACTCAATCGCTGAATGAACATCGAGCCCACTTTCGTCGATTAATTTCTTGGCAATGTCAGCGTTGGTACCTTGTAATCTTACAATAATAGGCACTTCAATGGTCCCCATATTTTTATAAGCATCCACAATACCTTGCGCGACACGATCACAACGGACAATTCCTCCAAAAATATTGACCAAAATGGCCTTGACATTAGGGTCTTTTAGTATCAAATTAAAGGCGGTTTCTACACGCTCAGCATCTGCAGTCCCTCCGACATCTAAAAAGTTAGCCGGTTCACCACCTGCTTGCTTAATCAAATCCATTGTCGCCATGGCTAAGCCCGCGCCGTTAACCATACACCCTACGTTTCCGTCTAAATCAACGTAATTTAAACCTACCGCTTTAGCTTCTACTTCAACTGGGTTTTCTTCACGAATATCTCGAAGCGCTTCATAATCCTTGTGACGGTATAAGGCGTTGTCGTCTAAAGTTACTTTAGCATCAACCGCAATGACACGGTCATCGCTTGTTTTAAGGACTGGATTTATTTCAAAGAGTGACGCATCACTTCCCACATAAGCTTGGTATAAAGCAGCGACAAATTTTGTCATCTGCTTAAAGGCTTGACCACTCAGACCAAGGTTAAAAGCAATTTTTCTGGCTTGAAAACCCTGAAGGCCAACAGCAGGATCGATTTCTTCAGTAAAAATCAACTCAGGCGTTTGCTCAGCAACCGTTTCGATATCCATTCCCCCTTCGGTAGAATACATAATCATATTGCGTCCAGTGGCTCTATTGAGTAGGACACTGATATAAAATTCTTGTGGCTCACTCGCCCCGGGGTAATAAACATCTTCCGCGATTAAAACCTGGTGTACGGTTTTACCCTCAGCTGAAGTTTGTGGGGTAATCAATTGCATTCCGATGATTTCACCAGAAATACGTGCCACGTCCTCCAAAGATTTGGCGAGCTTCACTCCGCCTCCTTTTCCACGGCCTCCGGCATGAACTTGAGCCTTGATTACGTGCCAAGAAGTTCCTGTTTCTTCAGTGAGTTTTTTCGCTGCTGCAACCGCTTCTTCAGAAGTCTGAGCGACAATTCCGCGCTGTATATCAACACCAAAACTATTTAAAATTTCCTTTCCTTGATATTCATGTAAGTTCATACTTTCGTCTTTTGTAACGCAGCACAAAAATAATAAATGTAATATTGACAGCAGGGGAATCGGCGATATTTTAAACCAATAAGACTAAAAAAATTAGTACCTTTTTTCTTGAATTTTTAGCCAACGCTATTTGTTGGCATTGAGCAGTCATAACGGCGCTCGGTTCTTCAAGCTCAACACATAAAAAATGCAAAAATTTATAGTTTTTTTTAGCCTTGCCCTTTGTATTTCATCAATTAACGCTCAGGCACAATCAAATCAGGATTCTGCGATAACACAATTGCCATTCCAATTGTTTCTGCCCCAAAATGAAGCGGACCCAAAACGGGTTGAGGCAACAAATAATAAAGCGCTGCTGGTCTTTTTACATGGTTCTGGTGAGCGTGGTTCGGACAATAAAGCACAATTAAAACATGGAGCGGAGTTTTTCAAACGCATGGCCCATGACCATAACACTGTAGTTTTGGTCCCTCAATGTCCTGAGGGCCTGAGTTGGCACAACGGATATAGTGAAATAACAAAATCTGGGAGAAAATACCATTATCCCAAAAATCTCAAAACCAATAGAGTGCTCGATATTTTAGAGAAATTAATCGACAGCGTGGTCATCGCTCAGAAGATCGATAAGGCTAAAATAAAAATTGGCGGACTCTCTATGGGCGGTATGGGCACCTTGGAACTATTGCGCCGACGGCCAGAGTATTATCAAAGGGCTTTTGTCATCTGTGGCGGGGGGCACAAAGCGCTCGCTCGTCAAATGGGGCAAACGCCTATTTGGTTTTTTCACGGAGAAGAAGATCAAGTTGTGCTCCCAAAATACGCTCAAAAGCTTTATCAAAAACTCAGAAGAAAAGGCATAGAAACAAAGTGGACCCTTTATCCAGGGGTCGACCATAACAGCTGGGATTTAGCCTTTGAGGAACAAGAATTAATTCCATGGTTAAATCGATAAACCCTTACCACAAAGGCCTTGCCGTTTTGGGATTTTTGCTGATCCTCATGGGCGGATGTCATCACCCAGCTCAAAAAGACACTAAAGATGTTTTACTCAAAACCCTCAATGGGGAAAATTGGGCCATCCAGAGGGTTATGGCGCAAGCTGAAAATCATGAATTACACATTGAGTTAATTCTTCCAAAGGACACTACTGCTAATGATGAAAATCAAGCGACTCCTCCGGGGCTCCAGCGCAGCGGTGTGGACTACAGCAAGGGACATTATTTTTATCCAGCGAGTACTGTAAAATTACCCGTGGCCATTTTGGCTGCTGAATGGACGGAACTGCAACCAGATATTAGCATCATAACCCCTTATCGAATCGAAAACGACAGCACAACCCACAGCATTGCTCAAGACCTCATCGATATTTTTGCCGTGAGTGATAATCAAGCGTTTAATCGGCTCTATGATCTTCTTGGTCGGGATTATGTCAACCAAAGAATTGCCGCGTTGAATATCGGCCCTTTTCGTCTGGCGCATCGCCTCTCTGTAAGCGATGCTGCGGCACAAGAACATCCGAAGTATTTTTTTGAAACAGCTCAGGGGACGCGCACATTCCAAGCGGGGCCCGATCAACCTTTAGATTCTTTACTTGTTGCGGGAACGCAAAAAGGTATTGGCTATATGAATGAGGGCCTATTGATTGAACAACCAATGGATTTTAGTTATAAAAATTATTTTCCACTTTCAAGCATGATGAAATTTATGGAGCAACTGTATCCGCTTGATGGCTCTGAGGATCCTAGACCGTTTAAGTGGTCCAAAAATACTGAAGCCTTTGTAAAAACCATTATGATGAGCGTTCCCAGAAAACAGGGTTATGACGAAACTGAATATCCAGACGGCTATGTAAAATTCTTTTTTCTCGGAGACTCAAATGAGCGTATCGACCCGGCATTGCGCCTGCACAACAAAGTTGGTTATGCCTATGGCACGCTCACGGATGTCGCCTATGTCGTGGACACAAAACACGACTTGCATTACATTTTAGGAGCAACTCTATTGGTGAATGAAAATAGAGTATTCAATGACAATGTTTATGAATATGATTCTATTGGGCTTCCCTTTCTGGCACAAACAGCGCGCAGGTTGCACCAATTACTGATCCAAGCTAAAACGGGGCGGTAAGCTCCTCAGTGCCTGGTGATATTGGGCCATAATTTCTTCAATAATCGATGCCGCCGGTTTAACCGCATCAATCATACTGGCGATTTGTCCTATTTCAAGTTCACCTTCTTCCAGGTCGCCTTCGAACATCCCGCGCTTCGCGCGGGCCCGCCCTAAATGGGCGCGCAATTCCTCTATTGACGCACCGGACTGATAAAGTTTCTGTAGATCTTGATAAAATTTGTTTTTCAATAGGCGTACCGGAGTCAATTCTTTAAGGGTCAACTCTGTGGCGCCTTCTCCAGCAGCGACCACAAGATCTTTAAACAATTGATGTCCACTACTCTCCTCTGAGGCCACAAAACGACTGCCCATCTGAACCCCGTCTGCCCCTAAA
>RFXU01000250.1 GCA_009921505.1 Flavobacteriaceae bacterium | reverse complement strand
GGAGCCACCTCAAATGAAAAGATGACTGCTCCGTTTTGATCCTCTACGTGCAAGACGCCAGAGCTTTGGATTTCAAAAGTTTTGTCATGAGAGCCATATTCTTCTGCCTTTTGAGCCATAAGCCCTACATTGGGCACTGTCCCCATTGTGGTCGGGTCAAAGGCGCCATTGGCTTTGCAAAAATCGATGGTCGCTTGATAAACTCCAGCATAAGAACTGTCTGGAATAATGGCTTTGGTGTCCTGTACATCACCATTTTTATCCCACATTTGGCCTGAATTTCGGATCATCGCGGGCATTGAAGCGTCGATGATCACATCACTAGGTACGTGGAGATTTGTGATGCCCTGATCGCTATTGACCATTGCCAAATCTGGACGTTGATCTAAACATGACTCGATGCTTCGTTCAATGGCGAGTTTTTCATCCTCTGGTAAGCTTTGAATTTTGGCGATTAAGTCACCAAACCCATTGTTTACATTGACGTTCAGTTTTTCGAATGTCTCACCATGGGCCTCAAAGACGGGCTTAAAAAAGGCCTTTACGGCATGTCCAAAAATGATGGGGTCACTGACTTTCATCATGGTTGCTTTCATGTGGAGTGAAAGCAATAATTGCTCTTTACCGGCCTGCTCAATGGCGTGATTTAAGAACTGGGTTAGGGCGGTCTTTTCCATTATTGAGGCATCCACGATCTCTCCTCTGATTACTTCAATTTTATCCTTAAGTACGCTCACTTGGCCATCTGGAGTATGTAGAGATATCTTGAGCGTGTTATTTGAATCAAAAGTTTTTGACTTTTCATTGTGAAAAAAATCACCCTGTGTCATGGTTGTCACATGAGTTTTTGACTCCTTTTGCCAAGCGCCCATCTTATGGGGGTGCTTTTTGGCGAAGTTTTTAACCGCCTTAGGGGCGCGACGATCGCTATTGCCCTCTCTCAGAACAGGATTAACCGCACTTCCTTTGATTTTATCGTAGGTCGCTTTAATCTGCTTTTCCTCATCATTTTGTGGTTTGTGCGGATAGTCAGGTAGGGCATACCCTTTGTTTTGTAATTCTTGGATGGCACTCAAAAGCTGTGGCATTGAGGCACTTATGTTGGGCAGTTTAATGATGTTTGCCTCGGGTTTCTTCGCAAGTTCACCGAGCATTTGTAGCGCGTCTGAGGTTTTTTGATCCTCATTGAGATGGTCATTAAAATTGGCCAAAATACGCCCTGCCAAAGAAATATCGGCAGTACGAATCTCTATGCCCGCCAATTTTGTGAATTTTTCGACGATTGGCAAAAGTGAATGAGTGGCCAAAAAAGGCGCTTCGTCGGTAATGGTATAATAGATGTTTGGGTTTGAATTCATCATATCTGAGATTAGGCGATTTTCCCGATTTAACAAGGGCCTGCAAATATAATGAATCGACGCTTAGCGTTCAAAAAAACTGGGCCCAATAGCGCTTAATCTAATTGGAGGGGCCGTCTATTTTGTCGCCCACCTTTGAGCGACCTCTGGCGACTTTCTAGGGGGGCAAAAACAAGAAAAGCCATATCATCGTACGAATACTTTGATATGGCTCCTTGTGAGTCTAGCCGTTACCAATTAACTTTTACAGTTCGAGACGGGTTTATTAAACCCCCGTAATTGTGACTTGCTTTCTAAGCGACGCTCCTGTTGGGTGTTTGACTAAGCTCTGTGTTTCAGTCGTCTTTTTTCTCCACCGGCTTCATTGCTGAATATGGTGGATTTTAGCACAGTTGAAACGGTTTGGCTCGACTGGTCGTCTATCCATTCATTTCGTTACTCATCTGCATCGCTGCTTCTGAGTTCGGTAATGAACTTTTAGACTCCCGTTGTTGTCTTACGCTTTGTAATTGTCTGCTGGTGCGAGCTTGCGCCCTATTGCTAGGCCACTTTCAGCGTGCCGCTCATTCCGTTTAGTCAACTATTTCTAGCTGTCTTCGGGTATGAACTTTGACATCACCGCGACCGTACTATTGCTAGTAGGTCTTGCTCGGCAACCTTCAGTGTTGATCAATTACTTCTGGACCTTAATCGCCCTTTAGGAACCGACTCACCTTCCTGTAAGAAGACCAAAATCCCCTAGTGCAGAATTTAGCTTTTTACAGAAAGTATGTTTAAGAACGTTTCTTAACATCTCGGCGATAGTCTCGCTTTGATGGTTCTAAAGTACGCTCATTTTTTAATTGTGCAAATTACAGGGAGGGTTTAATAACAACATCTTTTGAACTGCTGTTATTAACAATTGTAAATAACAAAGGCAGCCTAAGGAATAGACTGCCTTTCAAAGACTTTAAAGCGTGTAAACTAGAATTTCTTTTCTTTAATTCTCGCTTTTTTACCGGTCAATTCTCTGAAGTA
>RFXU01000249.1 GCA_009921505.1 Flavobacteriaceae bacterium | reverse complement strand
GGATGCTATACGGGCGAAAGCCCCAGCCCTCAAAAATGTCGTCGCCCACAATGATATAGAAGTAACTGCCAGCTGAGCCACTCCAAATTAATCCTGCGTCTGAGCATCGGAAATCGGCATAAACAACAGTCGCTTTCAGTCCGTTTGTTGAAATTTCAATATCGTAAAAATCTTCAGCCTCGACCAACAAGGGTATTAATTTGTCGTAGTCATCAAAGTCTATGTCACGCAAATATCTCGCATCACATTCCTTCTGATAATGATCCAAGACCTTATCAATTACAGGACGCTTAGCAGTCAAATTAAATGGAACGTCATAACCAAATCGTGCGCCCCATTGCATGGCTGCTGCCTCGTCATGTCCGCTAAAACTCCAATAGGTGTGGAGCATTGATAGACCTTTCGCCGCCCATCTAATGCCTCTACCGTAGGCTTCTTCGTAGAGCCTGTGTGCCTCATCAAAGTCTTTTTGGATGTCGTCACCTAGATGATAAGCTGTTGCTAGGGCAAACGTACCAGCGGGATAACCCAGATCATGTGAAGCGCTGATGTCTGCTATAGCCAATTTAGACTTGCCAGCTCTCAAAAACCCCCTCCCACGCTGCAAAAGGTAACGGGGTAAATTTTCATCTTGCTTTGTTATCTCTGCACTACAAGCTGCGATCAGCGCCTCTGAGTTAATGTCTTGAAATGCTACAGGTGCAGATACAGCGGATATGTCTGCTTCGAGGGCGCCTAGTTCATCGCAAAGCGTTGCGGCTACCATGGGTTGAGATGCAAATAATGCGAATAGCAAAGTCGTAAAAAACGTAAAAAAGCCGTTCGAATGGGTTTTATTCATTAGCTTGCTCCTCAATAATCCCTAATCAGCTTTTCAAACTGTTGCTTTGTTCGACAGATGTTGAAATCCATCGTGGTCTTTCTTCACCAAACTTTCAATGATCAGATTTGGAAGCTGCTTCGTCTCTAAGTGAAAAATCAGCGATGTAAGCTGATCGATAAATTCGACGCAATTGATCATCTGGCGATGTTTTTCAATCAACTTCCCTTGGCTCCTGCGCTTGCTGAACCGCATGGAGCACAGCATTCGCAATCAGCGCGACAATGCACGCTGATATTATAAAGGTAATTATTAACATCTGCATACTCACCTATCTTGGAAAAATATTGAGCAAATTATCGTGTTGGCAGGTTTTCCACTGCCAACACAAGTTATAGTCATCGTCGTATGCATCGCGCGCCTAATTCATTTTTTGACGGCTATTATAGTTCTCAACAACTGCTTCAAATCCAAACGGTGATAGATGCTCGGTGACCAGCTCATATTGCCCAAGTATCTCATCATGGGTCACGTCCAATACAGACTTTCGGGACGCAAGCCTACCTAGAGCACGGTTCAGAAATCCAACTTGTCGTTTAGAAAGCGCCTCTATTCGATCCATTCCAAGTGCAAAGTGTACCTTTTCTGAAAAGTACTGGCGCTGCATGGCTTCCCAACGTTCGATAACTTCAGAATTGGATGAAACGCCATTTTCATCGGGCCAAGCCGCAACGATTTCTTCGAGTTCTTTTTTGGATAACATGTTTGTTCTCCCGCTTTAGTGCTATAGGCAGGAGGCCAAGGCGCACAAGTTGGTCATTAAAGTGCCTGAAAGGACTTAAGCCTGAGAATATGCTTGTATTAATAGAATTGGAGGTCGTTCCCTGCAAGGCTTCCACATTCAAGTTCCATGAGTTTTTGATTGTCCATGAGATGGTCCTAATTTTTTTTCTTGAAATGAACGATTTATCTGCTAGCGTCCTGCTCACAAATAGATCGGCGTTAGTCCGACAGGGAGAGAAGATAGGGACAAAGCTGTTGCAGTTTTGTCTCTTTTTTTTTCTAATCTCAATTTGATCGTTAAATTGTTGCGTTGTGCGTTTGGTGGCGCTATCAGGCCGATATTACTTCTTGTTCAGATTTATTCTGAACCTCCCTGTTGGACTACGGCCTCGCTAATGCGGGGCTTTTTTTTACCTTTGGGGGCCATTAAATTTCCCTTAGGTAAACTTAATGGTCAGATCGGTTAGTTTTTGCTAATGTTACTGCACACTGTTTTAACGAACAGTTCTCCTGAGAGGTTTTCAATTAAACTTCAGACTTACATCCCCGCTTTATGCGGGGGTTCTTTTTTTATCAACGAAGCTATTCTCTCTGATTATAGTCAATAAACAATATCAGCTCGACTACGGGGCCGTCATCCAAATCAAAACCTAAGAGCGCATACTTTTGTTAAACTTAATAAATTCAAAATTGGCCACTACTTCGTGCATTAATGTTCCATGCTTCATGTAAGAGAGGGATTTTTACTTTGAGTTTATTAAAACCACTCTAAAACTACATGCATAAATAA
>RFXU01000248.1 GCA_009921505.1 Flavobacteriaceae bacterium | reverse complement strand
ATAGGAGTAGTTGCATCTAAAGTAACCGTGACCGAGGCACAGACTCCAGGAGTCACACATCCGCCTTCTCCGCGAATATAGTATGTAGTATCGGCTACAGGACCCACATCAAAACTACCAGTAGTGGTTGTTCCAATTAGTGTACCCCCGCAACTTCCAGTGTAGATAGACCACTGAGTTGCATCATTTAAATTACCGTTTATTATAAGAGTGGTCGTAGATCCCTCACAAATACCCACAACATCACCAGTGATGGTAGGCACATCTGGATCAATACAATTGTTAATAACAAGTGTTCCTGCATCAGTCAATGTATAAAATGATGCATTGGTAATTACGGCTGTAATAGTATAAGTCCCAAATGGGGTTACAGGTAAAGTCAATTGCCAATTTCCCGAGCCATCAAAAGTAACCCCATTTGAGGTATCATAGGTTTGACCATCAACAATAACTGAAAAGGTCTCCCCGGCAGCCAAAGTCACAGTTCCACCAATTGTCGGGGTGGTGCTCGTAGTGGTTAAGTCATCAGCCGTAACTGGACCTGCTGGTGCGTTTAATTGTACTTCAGCCAAATAGGCATTCAAGGCGTCAAGTAAACCTGTAGTCGCAGCGTTTCCAGAAATATTAGATCCATCAACAATTGGAAATGTACTAGAATTTAGGCGTAAACCGAAGTTAGAATTTGCATCAATTGAATATGCCGCCAATCCGATATCCGACAAATTTGTTGTTGGGTTAGCCGGATCGGGAATAAAACCAATAATTTCAATCGTCCCTCCACTTGTAACTCGCCATACGATGGCGCCTGGCACATCCATGGTTTGTCCCGTTACAGATGAAACCAAAATAACGGTCCCTACGATATCGTTACCCTGAACTTCGAAGATTGCTCCTGAACTGTTCTGTTGGAAGTAAGCAACTTCAACACCCAATGTTGACAAGTTGGATACGTTTTGAGCCGTTTGAGGATTGGCTCCTTGAACACCAATAAATCCGTCAACAAATGGAACGGTAATGATGTTTTGCGCAATCCCCGGGAGCATTCCTAAAAGAATGAGTCCCGCGAGAAACGACTTTTTTAATTTGGATAGAGATGTTTGCATAAAATAACTTAATTGATTTTACAATTCGGTCTTGTGGAAATCCTATTAACGCCTTCCTTAAAATTTCTTTAAAAATAAGCAACACTTGGATAGGTTGAGTAAAAATCGTCTATTTGTATAAATCTTTTAAAAAAAAGTATTTTCTTTTTTAAAAAGCATAACAATGAATTTAGCTGCTACATTTCCATTAGTGCTCTTTATATACCTGTTTATCAGACACATTAAAAAACCCTTGCTGGCACTTTTTTACTTTTCATTACTTACAGTTATATTACACGCCATAGCGCACTTGAGTATAAATAATTCGGGGTTTTTAAACCTAGCTGTTGTCCTTTTTGTCCACGCGACTCCGATATATCTTCTTGCAGGACCAAGCTTTTATTTATTCATTCGACTTTCAATTAACGGCAAGAACATAAGCCCGCGTGACAGTATTCATCTTATTCCTTTTATTATCCAATTAGTCGCCATAACGCCTTATATCGCTACCCCATTAAGTGAAAAAATTAACATTGTACAGAGTATCATAAACAATCCCGCACTCCAGAAATCTCTTGATGTCAATTTATTCTTCAGCCCAGGTTTTGCTTACTTTTTACGAAGCAGCCTATTTATCATCTATTTAGTTTTTGGATTGGTTGTTATCGCCAAAGCTGAAAAAAGCAAGAATTCTAAAGATATCTTGCGCATTAATTCACTTAAAAGAATCTCATGGCTCATGATATTCTTGAGTGTAGCCTATTCTGTTCATATCATTTTGGTTGCTAACGGAGATGATTACCGAAACTGGATGATTAATTCAGTAATCTTTATCGATTTTATTTTATTCACGATTTTATTTGCCGAATTATCTCGTCATCCTGAGTTGATCTACAATTCGAGAATGCTTAGACGGGGGTATTTGAAGGAATCTCCCTTTGTCATGGCGCCAAAAAAAGAAAATCAACTGCCCGAAGAAATTTTTCTAGCGATTGATTCGAAAATCGCATCCCTAGTGAAGGAGAAAAAATTCTTTGCCAACCCTCATAGTAATTTTGACAGTTTTGCACGCGCCCTTGGACAATCGAAATACCACATTAGAAGTTACCTAAAACTTAACGATGTCACATTTATGGACCTTAAAAACAAAAACCGCATTGAAATCGCAAAGGAACTTTTAGCGTCAAGAAGTCACTATAAAATAGAATATGTGGCCCACAAATCTGGCTTCGAAAGCCTCTCCAATTTTTTTAAAATTTTTAAAAAAACGCTTGACTGTACGCCGGACGAGTATCGCAAAATGATGCATACAGCGAG
>RFXU01000247.1 GCA_009921505.1 Flavobacteriaceae bacterium | reverse complement strand
GAGCTGTTAAAGCGCAAGGACCATCGGGCCATGGTGCTGCACCTCGTGGAAGAGCACTACGGCAAAGAGGCTGCTGGACGCTGCTAAAGAAGATGAATCATCTGGTAGGACTCTAGTAGCTTTTGGTAGGATTTATCAGGCGCAACTTAAATATGGGTGATGACTGCAGCGTTAGTAGTAACACTTATTTGTAATCTTTCCCAAAGGTAAAACCGACCTGACCGTTCCCTAATGTTGACTGACTAATGAACCCTTTGATGCGTTTATTCAGATCTATATTCAAGCGTGTTTGGGATGTTCCCATAGTGTCAGTTTTGAATTCGATATAAGCGTTATCATTAATATATTTACCTACTGAAACAGCTACTTCGCCGTTTTGGCTTTGATCAATGTCTAGGTCATCTAGGCCTGAAGTTGCACGTATGCGTTCCATGACTGATGGGTTTGGACTGCCAAAGGTGCGCAGAGCATTAACTAAAAGGATGGCTTGGGTCGGAGATAGGCCCTCCATTGCCTTTCCGAACAGAACTTGTGCGAGAACTTCTTCGCTTGGGCGACCAGAGTCAGATGTGAGGTTAAGCAGAGGCCTAGAAACACGCCCAGTGATGTTAATGTAAAGGGTATCGCCATCCTGCCCAGACACGTTCGCCTTAAGTGATATTTCAGGATCAGCGCTCCCCAAAAATACCAGCCGCCCCTGCGCTATGTTCACTCGTTTTGTGAGCAAATCCATGCGCCCTCTGATCAGTCTAAATTCCCCCAGTGGTTCTGGGGCGGTGGTTGTGCCACTGAGCTCCATGCTACCACCAAATTCTGCATCAACTCCACGTCCACGAACAAATATACGGTTTGGCGCCACAAGTTTGATATCTAATCTGACAGGGAACCTAGAAGCTCTGGTTTGGTTGAGGTGTTTGAGTAAACCCATGCGTTCCAAGAAATCGCGATGTGTCTGAGAAATTCCCTGATGGATCACTGTCAATCTGTCTGGATTTGAAATTGCAATTTGTCCGAGATCCACAAATAAGTCTGATATATCAATTTGTCCCGATGCCAAATACGTGCCATCGGGCGCGGATACGAACCTCATATCAGATGTTAATCGTGCCTCGATCCCAGATTGCAGACGCATTGAGATTGGATCTAACTTAAGTCCTATATCGAATTGACTGAGGGTAACCAAATCTGCCCAACCCGAAGTAACGATAAGAGATTTTTGTTCGCCATAGGTTGCACGTCCATCTAAAGTCGCTCGTCCACGCGTAATCTTCGCAAAAATATCTGCGTTAAGAATAGGAACTGGTAATGTGTCAATGGCTATGGTGCCATTAAGTATTGACATTTTTCCTGACATGGATGTGCGATCCACAATATCAGGCATGAATATATTAAATTCTAACGGGCCTTTTATCGAGTTGGGTGACAAAAAGCCGTTTGCCATTGCAGCATTAGTTTTTCCTTCGAAACGTAAATTTGTAAGTCTGCCTCTGCTGTATGACGCAGAATAGGAAACCGCCGTGTTTTGATCGGCGTTCATATCTCCCAAAATGTCCCAGTCGCTTGTTGGTGTGGCCTGCTCTGCAGAGAACTTTGCATTCAAAGCACCAGAGAGGCTAGGGTCAATCAATCGAGTATCATTTAGCGTAAGCTGTACGTTTAACTGGCTGTGGCCCATTGTGATGTTGCCCAAGCCATCTAACGATACCTGTGGGTTGGACATTAATAACTTGCGCAAAAAGGTTCCCGCAGAATTGCGCTCAATCGTGATTTCTAGATTAGTCTTACCTGCAAAAAAAAGATCTATTTTTGGGTGTAGACCAGCAAGCTGATTTGTCTGCAAAGTTGAGCTCAGAAAAAACTGTCCGTCATTCAAGTGATAAGTGAAGTTTGTTTGGGCTTGCGCAGAGCCAGTCAATTCACCAGTCTGCATACTTGGCTGCATGACTGACAATTTGCCAATATCTATAGCTAAATTCGCAGATATTTTGGTATAATCTGAGGGCAAGGTTAATTGACCTAAGATAATAACATCTTCAGATTTAGCCGTAATATTTTTTAACGCTAAGCCTGTTAGTTTCGAATAGTCAAATTCAAAACCCGCGGTAATCCCGTCTTTTATGAATGGCTGAATGTCCAGGGAGGCACTGACTTCGGTCGCGCCCAGGGAAATCGTACCATTGATCCAATTTTCATCAAAGGCGTCGGGATTTACCGCGACTTTTCCAAATCCCTCAATGATCGTGCGCTCTGCCTGAAAGACACCAAATGAAGCATTCTGAAAGTCTGCATTGAGCGTCCATTCATCCCCTAAAGATCTATTATAACTTAAATCAATTTTTCCTTCGCCAAATTTGGTATCGGCTCCAACAGTCTTTAGAAGATCCTCACTCAATGCGCCTG
>RFXU01000246.1 GCA_009921505.1 Flavobacteriaceae bacterium | reverse complement strand
TCATGGACATACGAGTAGGCTATTCCAGATCGCTAGCCATTTGCACTACAACTTGCGCATGGGCTTATTGATGCGTGAATTCAAATCGCGAATTGATGGAGTGGTGAACGTATCAATTGGGGATCCAATTAGCAAAAAAGAAATTGCTTCAAGAGCGGCTAACCCTAAATATTTGATGGATTATTTACGTGCATGCTCGTATGAGTTCTCACCAGTTCAATCGGATAAGTTTGATCTGGGTTATGAGTTTGAAACTCAACATAAGAAAAAGAAAATCACTTACTCTGTATGCTGATTGTTTGCTTTTGTATAGCCAAGCTTGCCAACCTCTGAGTTAGTGCGGTGGCGCAAATAACAAAGACACATAATTTATGAAAGAAATTTGATGTAAAATATTGTTGATTTTTGTATTTATTTTGTATATACATTTTTTATACAAAAACTGGAGGCATATTTATGAACCATCTAGCAGCAGCAGGTCTTTTAAAGCATTATTACAAACGCAAGCGTCCCAGAGTTAAGCTGAACAGAGTACAAAACTTTTTGGTAATACTAGGTGTTTTTGTAACTTTAGCACTATATTATTCTCTCATATCCCGATGAGTAAGTACCCGTGAACAATAGGATAGGATTTATATTTGAGTAAGAGTAAGCCAAAAAATGACACATCTATAATAGTGCGTATTTCCAGAGATGAACGGGATCAGTTTTTGAGTCTGTGTTCAGACAAAGATACATCTGCCTCGAGGGAAGTGAGGAAGTTCATTCGGAAATATATCAAGAAATCTAAAAAGAAAGAATAAACAAAATGAAGCGCGTCCTCGTGGCTAACGCCAAAGGTGGAGTTGGTAAGACACTTATTTCAGTGACGTTAGCAGCCGCGCTTTCAAACAAACGCCAAACGGTAACTTTGGCTGACGCTGACCCTCAAGCATCGGCACTGCAATGGATTAAACGTAGGTCAGTATATTATCCGCGTGTTGATTATGTAAGCTGGAGAGTTGGTACCGCTGAGAAGCCGATATTTGTTAAAAAAACAGACTTTGTTATTATAGACGCTCCAAGTGGGATTGATAAGGATCTTATCCAACCATATTTAAGAAAGTGTGATTTTTTGGTCGTGCCAATAGTGGCATCTGTTTTTGACGAGGCGGCAAGCCGTAAATTTATTATTGCGTTACAACAAATCAAGAAATTTAGGGATGCTGAGATCCGTTTAATCCCCGTAGGGTCTCGCGTGAATTTACGCAGACGTGAAACAACATTACTATGTGATTTTATGAAGTATAATACTCTAGAATTAAAAACGATGATTTCTGAGCGTTCTGCTTATCCAAATTTAGCGCGGCGCGGCATGAGTATTTTTGACGTAAATACAGCTGAAAACGTTAAGTTGCAGGCTCAATGGCGTCCAATACTGAATGAAATTATGATTGGAAGCAATCAAAATGAACCTATTAATCCCGCAAATTAGGAAGGACTAAAGCATGTCGGATATTAAGGATATTTCAGGAATCGGTCCTGTACTAAGTGCAAAATTAAATTTGCTCGGAATTAAAACAATTGAAGATTTTGTTGCCTATAAAACAAAAAAACTGATCGAAGTTCCAGGCTTAGGTGAAGCGTTGGTCAGTAGACTAAAAGCTAGCGCCAGCGTAATGCTTGCTGCAGAATTGGTTCACAAAAAGACGAAGAAGGAAACTCATAGAGCAAATGGAAAGAACTTAACTAAAAAAAATATAAAAAAATCCTCAGAAAAAAATAAAGATAATTCAAAACAAAAGGGTGAAAAAAAAGAGTCAAAAACTAAATTGAGAAAAGAAGCGACGAATTCAAAAAAAACAAAAAAGTCCCGGAAAAAGAAATCTAAAAAATAAAAACGCAAATAAACAATATACTGCTAAAAACCTACAATGCAAAAAAGAACAAAAATCTAAGTGTATTAAACGTTTTGAACGCGTTAGCTTCATTTTGTTAGATTTTATATATTCATAAAGCTATCAATCTGATCATCGCGAATAAGACGTACCCGGCTATTCGGGTGTCCATGCTACACAATTTTAAATTAATTTATAGCGGACCTTGTCTCGCAATTATTTAGATGCCCAGCTTGATGCAGGCGTTGTGGGAGGGGTGCGACAAGTGTGATTTCACTTGAACGTAGATGACGCGCAATACTTATCGCGTTGAACAGCGACCAATCTTTGGGAGATAAATTGGTAATTGGATTTTCTATTACAGCTTCAAAATCGCAATATTCATCTTGCATTTCACGATCTACCTTAGTTTCCAATTATGCCCGACACCTGGCTGTGGCGAACAAATAGTTTACTTTAACCCAATGAATATCCGGCGCCCCTGACGGTCCTGACAGGATCATCATCACCGAATTGAGTGAGAGCCTTGCGCAATCTTCCGATGTGTACATCA
>RFXU01000245.1 GCA_009921505.1 Flavobacteriaceae bacterium | reverse complement strand
GCGAGAGATCCTTAGACCTTAATCTCAACTTCTACGCCACTTGGCAACTCTAACTTCATGAGTGCATCTATGGTCTTTGATGAAGAGCTGTAAATATCCAATAAGCGCTTATATGAGCTTAATTGGAACTGTTCACGACTCTTTTTATTCACGTGTGGTGAACGCAACACGGTGAATATTTTTTTGTGCGTTGGTAACGGAATTGGCCCAGTAACCACAGCACCAGTACTCTTAACTGTTTTTACGATTTTATCCGCAGATTTGTCTACTAAATTGTGATCGTAAGACTTTAATTTGATTCTTATTTTTTGACTCATTGCTGTGAATATTAAGCGTTAGCAGTTCCACGTGCTTCAGCAATTACCGTTTCGGCAATATTAGAAGGAGTTTCTGCATAATGTGAAAATTCCATTGTCGAGGTCGCACGACCTGATGAAAGGGTACGTAAGGTTGTTACGTATCCGAACATTTCGGATAGAGGCACCTCAGCTTTAATAACTTTGGCTCCTGCACGATCACTCATATTATTGACTTGTCCGCGACGACGGTTCAAGTCACCAACGATATCCCCCATATTTTCTTCTGGAGTCAATACTTCTAACTTCATGATTGGCTCAAGGATCACAGCTCCTGCAGCTTTAGCCGCAGACTTAAATCCAATCTTAGCCGCCAATTCAAATGACAACTGATCAGAATCCACAGGGTGGAACGAACCATCCTTTAAGGTCACTTTCATACGGTCGATCTCAAATCCAGCTAAAGGACCATTTTTCATCGCCTCTTTAAATCCTTTTTCAACAGAAGGAATAAATTCTTTAGGAATGTTACCACCTTTTACTTCGTTGACAAATTCTAGACCAACTGCTTTCTCATCTTCAGCAGGGGATAAAGAAAATACAATATCCGCGAATTTACCGCGACCACCTGTTTGTTTCTTATAAACTTCACGGTGATCAGCAAGGCGCGTAATTGCTTCTTTGTACTCTACTTGCGGCTTTCCTTGGTTTACCTCAACCTTAAACTCACGTTTAAGACGATCACAGATAATATCCAAGTGAAGCTCACCCATACCAGAAATAATCGTCTGACCACTGGCTTCATCAGTACGCACCTGGAAGGTTGGATCCTCTTCAGCCAATTTGGCCAAGGCCATACCTAATTTATCAACATCTGCTTTGGTTTTTGGCTCTACCGCAATACCAATTACAGGGTCAGGGAAGACCATACTCTCAAGTACAATCGGGCTTTTTTCAGCCGAAAGGGTATCCCCGGTTTTAATATCTTTAAATCCAACAGCTGCTCCAATATCACCAGCTTCGATAAAATCGATAGCATTTTGTTTGTTGGCGTGCATCTGATAGATTCTTGAGATACGCTCCTTGTTTCCTGAACGATTGTTCAAAACATAAGATCCTGCATCTAAACGACCAGAATAAGCACGGAAAAAAGCCAAACGGCCCACAAATGGATCCGTCGCTATTTTAAAGGCTAAAGCCGCGAATGGCTCACTGACATCCGGTTTACGTACTTCCTCTTTTTCTGTATCAGGGTTCATCCCTACAATACCTTCTTTATCTACTGGAGAAGGTAAATAGCGACAAACTGCGTCCAATAAAAATTGAACTCCTTTGTTTTTGAAGGCCGAACCACAAATCATCGGAATGATAGACATATCCATCACAGCAGCACGTAATGCAGCATGCACTTCGTCCTCCGTAATAGAATTTTCATCTTCCATATATTTCTCTAGAAGCTCCTCATCATAAGCAGCAACTTCTTCAATTAATTTTCCTCGATACTCAGAAGCCTCTGCCTTTAAATCATCTGGAATATCAACAACGTCAAACGTCGCACCCATAGAATCTTCATGCCAGATAATCGCACGGTTTTTGACTAAATCGACAATACCTTTGAAATCTGCTTCGTCACCGATTGGCAATACAATGGGCACTGCATTAGACCCAAGCATATCTTTAACTTGTTGACAAACGGCCATGAAATTAGACCCTTGACGGTCCATTTTATTTACAAAGCCCATACGTGGCACCTTGTAGTTGTCCGCTAATCTCCAGTTGGTTTCACTTTGTGGTTCAACACCGTCTACGGCGCTAAACAAGAAGACCAACCCATCAAGTACACGTAAAGATCGATTCACCTCTACGGTAAAATCAACGTGTCCAGGAGTATCAATAATATTGAAATGGTAACCTTTGGTATCTTCAGTCGGTTGACCGTTCTGAGTAGGAAAGTTCCAAGTACAAGTTGTTGCAGCAGAAGTGATTGTAATCCCGCGCTCTTGCTCTTGCTCCATCCAGTCCATGGTGGCTGCACCATCGTGAACCTCACCAATTTTATGACTCACTCCAGTGTAAAAAAGAATACGCTCTGTAGTGGTGGTTTTACCGGCATCAATGTGCGCAGCAATTCCAA
>RFXU01000244.1 GCA_009921505.1 Flavobacteriaceae bacterium | reverse complement strand
GCCTAAGTTTTTTTGCCTAGAAGGAACTGCTTTCCCTGATTCATTAAAACAAAACAGATACCACAGACTGCCTGCTTATTCCCAGAAATTTGTGCGAGAACCCGTATGGGAACTATCAAAATCCTCGGCAGGCTTATCTATCCGTTTTAAAACGAATTCAAAAATAATTAAGGCAAAATGGGAGGTGGTTAATGATCTGAAAATGGATCATATGCCCGAGACGGGGATTAAAGGAATTGATCTGTATTACAAGAACGGTAAGGGTTGGCAATATGTGAATACCGGAAGACCAACAGGCAAATCAAATCAACAAACACTCATTGAAAACATGACTACGGCAGAAAGAGAATATTTAATCTTCCTTCCTTTATACGATGAATTAAAACTTATCGAAATTGGTGTCGATGCAGAGAGCTCTATTGTCGCTCCTGATAAGAACACCCAAAGGCCTATCGTGTTCTATGGAACAAGTATAACTCAAGGCGGGTGTGCCTCAAGGCCAGGAATGGTCCACACAAATATAATGTCGCGAAAATTAGACAGAGAGGTCTTGAATTTTGGGTTTAGTGGTAACGGCACAATGGATAAATCCATTGCTGAATTAATCTCCATGATCGACGCTGAAATCTATATCATTGAATGTATGCCTAATATGTTAATCTCTGAAAATGTATTAGAGCGCACCATCCCACTAGTAGACATAATGCGAGAAAAACAACCCACAACACCTATTGTATTTGTAGGTCTTTTTCCTACTGCCTACTCCTTTTTAAACGCTGAGTTATTTGACGAGAGTAAGAAATTAGATAACGCATTAAAAACAGAATTTCAAAAAATGATTGATAGGGGATATGATAATCTTTTTTACCTAGATGGAAGTTCTGCCTTAGGCGATGACTACGAAGGAACTGTAGACGGCTTGCATTTCACAGATCTTGGTTTTTTACGGTACGCGAACTTTTTATTGGCTGAATTAAAAGACAATAAGCTATTGGATTAATACCATATCCTATTCATTTATTGTGTTCTTAACACAAAAATCATAATCGCGAAATTCAAAATTTGTTTATTTGTTTTATATTGCAATTAAAGAATTTTCACATGAAAACACTAGCCATTCTGCTTATCGCAATCTCGACCATCAGTTGTCAAAACAATTCAGAAATTATTGCCTCGAAATCGAGCCCTGTAGAAATTGGATCTGCTTTGATGGAAGGCACCTCAGAAATGACTCCAATTGTTGCTGGAAATACATCAAATCAGTCTGTTTGGATTGAATATATTGAGGCACACAACAATAGAGATTTAGATAAAATTGCTGCGATCAATGCAGAAGACTGGGAGGGATATACTGCCCAAGGAAGTGTGCTCAAAGGGACTGAGGCACATATTGAAGCCCTTGATAACTGGTTTAAGACCTCATCGCCCAAATGGGAAGTTAAATGGATGATTGCTAATGCAGCCAAGAATAAGGATGGCGTTATCGAACAATGGCTCACTACGGGTAATGATTTTACGGACATTGACGCCGACGGAAATCCAATTTTTGAACATAATGTTCATGACATTCTATTTGTAGAAGGAAAGATAAAGAAGATTAATGTTTACTCTAGAGCCAAAGCTCAAGATTCAACACCATTTAATTATTAATTCAAATAAGTATGAAAAAAGCAATTGTTTACAGTTTATTTTGTGCTACATTCCTGGCCTGCCAAGCTCCTGTAAAGGAGAGAAATATTGGTTACCACCCAAACCCAGATGAAGATGTCAAAGAAACTGGATGGTATTTAGGAACTCAAGAGGCTATTGATGTAGTTTTAGCACTAGACAAAGTTTGGAAAGAGGGAAAATACGACGAGGCCATAGGGTTTTTTGCTGATTCAGTAATGATCACTCCCCCCAATGGCAAAAGGGTATTTTCGGCTACCGAATTCATGAATGGATTTAAAGAAAACGAAAATTCAAAACGCATAACTTGGGATCTCGCTTCAATATCATCGATTGATCTCTCACCTAATGAAGGAGGAGAGCATGTTGGCGCATGGTTCAATATGAAATATACTGATTCACTTGGTGAGGTGACCGAATGGAAAGGATACGAGAGTTATTATGTCGTAGAGGGCAAGGTTGTATGGCTGGATCAGTTTAGACAAGCTCCCATCCAGACAGATGGCGAATAATTAATCCGCTCCATTTAGAGTTATTCCCATTATTTAAAAACCTCGGCATCTATTAGGTGCCGAGGTTTTTAATTTTTGCTCCGTCTGATAAATTTTGCCATTTGATCCGCAATTATCTGGTTGCCATGGCTATTTAAATGGACGCCGTCATAAGTCAATACGTCAAAAGGTTTGTTTTCGCTATTGTTTTTCGAAATATAATCAAGAAAGATTGATCTTAAATCTAATAATTCTACTGAAAATTCTTGCGATAGATTACGCATGACTTGAGCAAAAGCAT
>RFXU01000243.1 GCA_009921505.1 Flavobacteriaceae bacterium | reverse complement strand
TCGTGCCAAAGTCCGGCGATTGCGATTTTCATCGATTTTTATTCAACCCAACCGAGTTGTTTTAATAGGCCAAGTTCATCCCAAGCGTCAAAACCAGAAGCAACTTGACCGTTTTCAATTCGGTCAATGCTTACCCCGTCTACTTCAACCTTCTTGCCAGTGGCGGGTTTATCACGAAATTCACCAGTGTTAGTGCCGCTTAAAGTCCAACGAGAAACTACTGAGTTACCTTCCGCAATGATTTCTTTAACTTCAAAGTGAATGTCTGGAAACCCAATTAGCCACTTCTTCCACTGGGCACGAAAGCTCTCGCGGCCCACGCCAAATTTTGGGTCATTACCGGCAGCATTTTCGGCGATAAATTTCTCGATGGCTGATTCGTTTTTTTGGTTCCAGATTTCTTCAAAGAAATCTTTGGCAATTTGGTGAAGGTTCATCTTCAAATATTAATTCATGGAATCAAGAGCAATTTGCCAGAGGTCTTTCTGCTTTCTAAGTCTTGATGAGCGAGTGCCGCATCCTTTAATGAATATTCTTTGTGAATTTTTATCTCTAGGACTTTATGTTCAATCACATCAAAGATCTCATTAGCTCGATCGAGCAACTCTTCACGAGTTCTGGTGTAGTGTGCCAAGGTTGGACGAGTTACATAAAGTGAGCCTAAGGAATTCAAGTTTTGCAAGTCAAAAGCTGGAACTGGCCCGCTTGCTGCACCAAATAAAACTAAAGTACCGCGCACCCTCAGTGATTTTAAACTTTCCTGAAATGTTGCAGCCCCGACTCCATCGTAAACAACATCTACACCCTCACCATTCGTAAAATCTTTTACTCTTTCAGAGATATTTTCTTTGTCATAGCGAATTATTTTATTTACTCCAGAATTTAAAATGATTTTGGCTTTTTCATCGCTAGAAGTTGTAGCTATTACATTAACGCCTTTTTCGCTAAGCAATTGACAAAGAAGGTTTCCGGTGCCTCCGGCACCAGCGTGGACTAAAGCAGACTGTTTAGAGAGAATTTTGAAACAGTCACTAATTAAATAGTGAGCAGTCAAACCCTGTAACATGGCTGCAGCAGCAGTTTTTAATTCAATGGAGTCAGGGACAGTTACTAATTTTTCGGCAGGCACCAAAACATATTCAGCGTAACTTCCAAGCGACATTGCCCAAGCAACTCGATCGCCGACTTTAAAATCTATAACTAAATCACCGACTGATTCGACGATGCCAGCTCCTTCTAAGCCTGGGGTAAATGGCAAAGCAAGTTGGTAATTGGGTACTCCCGCTCGTTGATAAGTGTCAATAAAATTGACTCCAGCGGCCACTACCCTTACTAAGACTTCACTAGAGCTAGGCGTTGGGATATCTGATTCAACTAAGGCAATATTCGCAGCATCGCCATATTGGCTAATTAGGATTTTCTTCATTAACTTTAACTTTAACATTTAGACATGTTTCTGACCAAATTAAAGTAATTTATCTCAAGCATTTAGACTTCGAAACAGCAAATCTGAAAAGGTAATTTTGTGAAAAAAATTTCTGTTAGTGGGATAACCATCAGCATAACGCTAATTATGGGAACAAGTACTTTTTTAGGATACGCCTTTGGTGTTTTAGGACCGGATTTAATTAGAGAATTTTCACTTTCAAGGTCCGAGCTGGGGCTTGCCACGACCGTCTCATTTGTAATTGGAGGGTTTGGTTCGATATTAGCTGGGCGATTTGTTGACAAAATTGGCGTTCGGAAAATAACGATTTACGCAATGATGATTGTGGCAGTTTCGTTACTGCTGATCTCTGTAACCACCAACTATTTATTTATTCTCGCCCTCAGTGCTTTTGCTGGAATCACTTTGGCATTTGGAAACCCAATTACAAATAAAGTCATCGCCCATGAACGAAACGTAGACACGTTCTCCTGTAACGACAGGAGACGCTGGCACTCCATTTACAACAGCGTGCTTTTCCGAGACTTCGACATTGACTTCTTGGTAATCAGGAACATTGCCAAGATTTACAGTCGAATCAAAATCATCGCTTAGGAAATCTTCCTGCGCCAACATCTGAATACGTGTATTAGTTGGCCTAACAGGAGATGCCATATCCCATTCGTATTGAGGCAATGTCTGCCCCATGTTGTCCAATGCCGCATAAACAACACGGAACAACGGAGACTGAATGCGAGGAGCAAATTCTGCTGTCGAGATTCCAAGATTCCCCAATTGATCGGCAAGCGATCTATTGTAGTCATCTCGCCTTACATCGTCGATGGCGACAACATCGCCATTGATAAACAACCTCGTACCTTTGAGCACGGCATTCATATCCAACGGCGGTGGCAATTCTGGATTGATCGTTTCTCCAGAAAATCCACGTCCGATGAATTTCGCAGTTCCGTTCTTTAGGTCGACATTGTATTCAGCATATTCATCTACAAGTCCTGTCTTGCCTTGGAACTGCCG
>RFXU01000242.1 GCA_009921505.1 Flavobacteriaceae bacterium | reverse complement strand
GTGTTGTGCTCATAGATCTCTGGGCGGTATTTGCGCAAAAACAAAAGCAACATCACAAACACTAGCGACACCAGCATGGCATACCCAAAAACCAACCAATTATAATTGCTCTTGCTCCAGACCTGACTTTGGAACTGATCGCGCAGCGAATTGAGCTTTTCGTATTTTTCGCCCTCCACGACTTCGCCTTTGGCGACAATACGCGCGCCCTTCTCCACCACCCCAATATTAGGGTTGATGTCGGCCAAAAGCTCCTGCACAGAAGCCTCGGTCAGCGAGGTGTTAAAGGTCAGGTTGGGTTTGACCACCGTAGCGATAATTTGGATAAAAATATTTTCAAGCTCCGGTATGGCCTGAGTCTCACGCAGGGATAATTCTTCCAGTTCATCGCGCTGCACCACCCGCGAAAACACGGTTTGACGCACCTGATTATTGACCCTTAAGTTCACCACCTGCTCCGGCAAATAATCGTCACCACTGCCCCCGAGCACACCGTTTTTATAAATTTTATTGACCAGATTCAGCCCGATTTGTTTGACCTTATTTTTTGGCGTGGCCCAAGCGCTGTCTTGATAACTCAGGTCCAGAAGCACACTAAATTCCTGCAAGGCCATAAGCGGGATATCGGGATCTAAATCAAAAAATGGCACCGCATTGCGCTTAATCGACTCGCGCTCCTCATCTAAGGCTTTATTGTCTTTTTTTATCGTGAAATTAAAGGGCGCATAAAGGTTTTCATATTGCCATGGTTTGCCCTTTTGAAACTGATACTTAAACTGTCCGCCTTTGGGCAACATATAGATCACCAGGACTATAGAACCGATCAGCAGGAGCAGCTTATAGGCATTGGATTGATTGCGCGAGAGCAAAGACAAAAATTGATCCATCGAAACAGGCTTAAAAAGTAAAGGTAACAATTCGGTCTAACTTATCACAAGCCTTAACAATAGGGCCAAAAAGAATTCATTTATAATGCTTAATTTAGCCTCAATCTTAACCTAATTTCATGAGTAAAAATATTGTCATCGTCTCGCGTGCACGCACCCCAATCGGGAGCTTTTTAGGCGGACTTTCATCGCTTTCTGCCCCGGAGCTTGGAGCTATCGCCATCAAAGGTGCTTTAGAAAAAATCAATCTTGATCCGGCTTTGGTCTCAGAAGTCCTGATGGGTCAAGTGGTCCAAGCCGGTGCCGGTCAAGCCCCTGCGCGTCAAGCGGCTATGGGCGCCGGAATTCCAGACAGCGTACCCTGTACTACAGTAAATAAAGTCTGTGCCTCCGGGCTTAAAGCCGTGATGCAAGGCGCTCAGGCCATTGCCATGGGCGATGCCGAAATCGTCGTGGCCGGCGGTATGGAAAGCATGAGTAATATTCCACATTATGTGGCTATGAGACAAGGACAAAAATTTGGTCCTGCGACCCTAGTCGATGGCCTACAAAAAGATGGTCTGGTCGATGTTTATGCTCAAGAAGCCATGGGTGTTTTTGCCGAAAAATGTGCCACAGAGTATGGGTGCTCGCGCGAAGATCAAGATGCTTTTGCTGTCACTTCTTACGAGCGCTCTGCCAAAGCCTGGGCCGAAGGCAAATTTGACGATGAAGTCGTTCCTGTTTCCGTCCCACAAAGACGTGGTGAACCCATCGTTATTCGTGAAGACGAAGAATTTAAAAATGTGCGCATGGATAAGATTCCAAGCTTGCGCCCGGCCTTTGTTAAAGACGGTACGGTTACAGCGGCAAACGCCTCGACCATTAATGATGGTGCAGGCGCTGTGGTGCTCATGAGCGAAGAAAAAGCCAAAGAACTCGGCCTAAAACCACTGGCACGCATAGTCAGTCAAGCCGATGCGGCCCAAGCGCCTGAGTGGTTTACCACCGCGCCAGCCAAAGCCCTACCTAAGGCCTTAGCCAAAGCAGGCTTAAGCCTTTCAGAAATTGATTATTTTGAACTCAACGAAGCCTTTTCGGTGGTCGGACTGGCCAATATGAAGATCATGGGATTATCTCCAGATCAAGTAAACGTTAATGGCGGCGCCGTTTCTCTGGGACATCCCCTTGGATGCAGCGGAGTGCGTATTCTCATTACACTTATGGGTGTCTTGGATCAAAACAGCGGGCGCTATGGCGCTGTGGGTATTTGTAATGGCGGTGGCGGCGCTTCTGCTATGATCATCGAACGCGTATAATTTAACTCCAAGAAGGATCGCGATAAAACCATGGATTACGGAATTTGTCATTTGAGCATCGTGCCCATGCGGGCCAATCCCGAAGACACCAGCGAACTCGTGTCTCAATTGCTCTATGGCGAAATCTTTAAAATCATCGATCAGCGCAAAAAGTGGGTCAAAATTCGATGCGCGGCAGACGACTACAGCGGCTGGATTGATCGCAAACAATACAAAACCCTGAGTGCAGAAGATTATACTCATGCTTTAGGGCGCACACCGGCCTATAGCGGAGACCTGGTCGACTATGCCAGCACGGCAAATGG
>RFXU01000241.1 GCA_009921505.1 Flavobacteriaceae bacterium | reverse complement strand
GATTTAAATATATCCATCTATCCTCACTTGCTTTGCTCTTTTACCAAATCGTACATCACAGATGCGCGTCATCAAAGTCCGGTCAACGTTCAGCACGACTTTTCATTAAAACCTACGCCCCATGCATCGGTTAACCTATATCCATTTTGTGATGGTGCTATGTGACCTGAAAATTGCAGCTTTGTCCAATCAGCATATTCAAGATAATGAGCATTTTGAATGGATGCCAAAAGATGCGCGCTTATTTCAGGATAAAGATGGGAGGAAACTTTAACACCCTTCATTGCGGCTTTATCAGCCGCACGAAGCCATTGAGTGGCACCCCCTATTTTTGCAACATCTGGCATAAGATAGTTGCTCGACCTTAAATTCAACGCTCTCTCAAATTCCGTAAGAGACCAAAGGTTTTCGCCAATTTGAATTGGTGTGCGTATAGCGGTTGTAAGTTTTGCCGACGCTTCGAGCATGTCCGCCAATATTGGCTCTTCAATCCATAACAGGTCCATGTCGTCGAGCGCCCTGCACCGATCAAAGGCTTGCTCAACCGATAATCCCTGATTGTAGTCGACCATGATTTCAATGCCGCCCCCAAAATAGTCTTTTAAATCTCGTATAAGATTTAATTCTTGGTCGATTGTTTCATAGCCCAGTCGAACTTTCATTCTGGTATTACCCTTGGATACGAAATCTTGGGCTTGGCTCAAAACCTGTGAAAGCGGACCGATGCTTAACCCGGAACTTTCATAGGATGGAATGTCTTTATTCGAACCACCGAGCAACTGATAAAGGGGCTTGTGTAGCGCGTTCCCAAGCAAATCCCACGTCGCCATATCTATTGCGGCAAAGGCCATGGTAAGTATCCCGGTACCACCAAAGAGCTTGAATTTGTCTAACAGGAAATCAGTGTTCAATTCTGGACTACAGCTTCTACCTTTGACGGCATCAAAGGCAACTGAAACCGCATGAGCTATCGCGGGCAGTAACTCTTTGTTGGGTGAGAATAAATAGCTTTGTCCATTTACACCGCAGTGACTCTCAATTTCAACAAGGACCAAAGAGGCGAAGTCCAATGTCCCGCTCGCCGTTAATAATGGCGACGGTAATTTTGGCGTAGCCGTCTCGATACGCACGCGTTTAAGAATAAGGGTCTTTGCGATTTGTGCGTCAGTGTCAGAAATCAGTTTAACGTTAGAGCCCACATGAACCTCGATGATGAATAGGTTTTACTCACCGTAGGCGGAAACTCACCACACTGCATAGATGCTTTTTAGCTAAGTGGAAGTTATTCCGAGTTGGTGTAAGAAGGTGTGGTGCGCATCATCAATCTAATTGGAACTTATAGGTTTCTTTTGATCGGGTATTAAATGCAACTAATTCTCCGCTTGCGACTGATTGACCTGTCGCCGCACGTATAACAACTTGATGGGTAACCATTAACGTCACCCCAGGGTTTAGGTTATTCAGTTTTTGTACCAACCTTTCAATGACATCCGATTTCTCGGCGTAATCTTGAAAGAAGGAATTTAATCCGGAAAACGTCGACCATTGCTGTAGTCCGAGCAGTTCTGTCGTTTCCTTGCATCGGCACCACTCACTCGATAACACTTCCGAAAACCTGGTTTTGCTGCGACGTATCTCTGCTCCGATCTGTGCAGCCTGCTTGCGCCCAACGCTGTCCAAATTACGCTGCGTGTTACAATTTTCCAGCGTGAAATGATCGGGATCGCCGACGCCTGGGGCCAAAGCATGACGTATAAAAACAACATCAGCGTCAATCGCTGCGACAGCCGCCGTGAGACGATCCTCCGCGAACGCGATTGCAGTGCTCAACATCAAAAAAACAAAACTTATTAGATACTTCATAGGCGTCCGATTTTGCGATATAACCAGAATATCCACATTTAGTATTCACTCAGTCTACACCGGAAACGCGTTTTGAGCTTTTGGTAAACTAATCTTCACCAATTAACTTTACATTATTTCGCGACGAGTAAAAGAGACCTATTAAGAGCAATGTTTCCGGCGCTCTCTATGAGACGTTAAGTGCCATTGTCGTTAAGTTGTTGTATTTATGTGGTTTAGTTTGATTGTGGGAGTAGGATTTTTTCAAGATGTAACAATACAAGTACAAGCATAACTTATCTTTACTCCGCATTATAACTATTCATTTAAATATATGACGATTATTGGGCGAGAGAGATACGCTTGCTCTGCGCGCAGAGAACAAGGCACCTGCACCAATGCGACCAGCATCAAAGCGCAGGAGTTAGAACAACGCGTGTTTAATGGGCTGCAGTCCATTTTGCTTGGACGTGAAGAGACAATGACGGCCTTCGCAGAGGCGTTTCATGCAGAGGTGAAGCGACGTCAAACAAATGCGGCGTCACAGAAGACGACCGTTCAAAAAGACCTCCTGAAGGTGGAAACTGGCATCAAACGCTGTGTCGATCTTCTTTTGCACTCAGACGCGCCCATGGAAAGCATACGCAA
>RFXU01000025.1 GCA_009921505.1 Flavobacteriaceae bacterium | reverse complement strand
GCTCAGCGAGCAGTTAAAGTTGGTCACCGCACAGAGTTTGACGCTGAGCAAGTAAAAGAAACTCTTGGTCTAGCTCATGAGAAATTTGAGAAGTATAAAGAAATGGCTCAATTCTTAGGTTCTCGTAAGTTTACTGCTGAGTCACTTATTCAATACTACAACGAAGTTTTCCCTAATACTTCACGTAAATCTGAGAAAGCTCCAGTTAATACAGTTGCGCCTGTAGTATCAGGCACAGCCGCCACAGGTGAAACTTTATCTTGCACAACAGGAACATGGATCAACAGTCCTACAAGTTATGCCTATCAATGGTATAGAAACAACACTACCAGCATTGGTGGTGCAACATCCTCTACTTATGTAGTTCAAACTAAGCGAAATTCCTCGAGGATGACCCGGTCTCAAGCCAGCTGGGTGACGCGCCGCCATATAGACCCTATCGGTGGCATTGATCACGGAGAGCTGGGTGCTCCAGGCCCTACTGATTTGATAATTTAAAGCCACATCGATGATTGTACGTTGGGGTATAATTTGGTTGGAACCTATCGGGCCTTGACCGGCGACACTCCGCTGGGCACTTTGGTATCTTGTGTTCAGGTGCGCAGACCAGCGAGGGTGTGTTAGGCTGACCATAAGACTGCCCTGATGCGGCGCTATATAAGGCATTTCATCTTCAGGTTGGACCGAGCCAAAGAGGGTATTGTCGCTCTCAAAGGCGGTCAGAAAACTATTTTTAGTCCAGGTATACACAAAGGCAATTGGAAGCTCTAGTTTATTGGATTTACTCAGGGTAAATTTCTGGGAAATATTAGCCTCCAGGCCCCATACTCGAGCACTGCCTGCATTGAAACGCTCATTATTGCCGTAACCACCAGCAGCGGCAAGGTCACTGCCCAAAAGGCGCTCAAAGTGATTGAAAAAACCCACCGCTTCGGCGCTAAAATTATTTTGATTGTGACGCAGCCCTAATTCATTATTCCAACTAATTTCAGATTCTTGTTCTGGGGTAAATCCAGGCGGGGAGAATCCTTTATGGAGTCCACCAAATAGGGTCGTTTGATTGTCCCATTTATAACAGAACCCTAACCCAGGAATAATGACAAAACTTGTGTTGAGGGTATTCTCTTCAGGCAGGCCAATACGATTGAGATTTAATGGTCCGTAATCCGCAGCCCTTAACTCTATAGATTCGAGACGAATACCGGGTTTTACGGTGAATTTTCCAATTTTTTGGGTCAGTAAGACAAATCCTGATAAGGCCGTTGCTTTTTTTATTTGATTGGCATCGCTCCCTCGAATTCCTTTTTCGATCAAATTCATTTTTTGATTTTCCAAAGCGTAAGTGTCAACCCACTGAAATCGGTCTTCGGCATCTTGGTGTAATCTTATTCCAATACTCAATCGTCTCGTTGGGTTGGACTGAGATTGCCAATCGAGTTGGCTTTGGATTCCACGAGAAAAATAGCGTCGATTATTGGCTTTAACGGCCAAAGACGTTTGGTCTAAATTATCGGGGCCAGTGAGGCTTTGGTAGGCCAAAGGAAATGCGTCTGGATCATTCAAAATCTGGGCGAGTCCCAGGGTTTCTTCTTGTGCATTTAACTTGTCGAGTTTATACCAATTCCTGCGAAAGAGATTATTGTATCCTACAGTTTTTAAACTGATGAATTTATTGGGAGACCACAGATGCGTCAGGCTAAATTGTTGATGATAGGACTTCATTTGATCTTTAGAGGAGGAGGCGTATCGTCTCAATGGATTTTGATCAAAATGTTCCGGACTGAGCCCTAGGTAAGTCTCGTTAGCCTCTTCTTGGGCAAAACCAACTTTAAAAATCAATGCGTGTTTCTTTTGCAATGTTTTTGGGGTCCATTGAAATTTACCCAGTATGTCTTGTTTATTAAATCCTGAATGGCCAGAGCCATCGATCTGTTTAAAGCCATTGCTCTGATAGCCCAACCACTGGCCGACGTACGAAAAGTCTTGGTGTTTATTTCCAAAGGTAATTTTTTGATTATTGGTATTGAATCTTCCCGCCGTTCCTTGGGCCTCGAATTTAAACGCCTGAGGAAGTGGGGCAGACAAAAAGTTAATTGCCCCTCCGGAGGTATTTGGGCCATACTCAATTTGGCTGCTGCCCTTGTAAACTTCAATGGCGTCCATGCGTCCCAGTGAAGGAAAATAGTAGGCCGCAGGGGCGCTATAAGGCGCTGGTGCCATCAAAATACCATCTTCCATTAAGTTAATCTTTGCACTGCGTTGGGGAGCAGTTCCGCGCATGCTGATGTTGGGTCTTAGTCCAAAACCGTCTTCCTCATAAACTTGAATTCCTGCCACCCGCTGAAAAAGTCGGTTTGGATCCAGTGCGCCAATTTTTTTAATCTCTTGTTTATCGAGCTTTTGTGCGGAACCAGTGCGTTGTTCTGCGCTAAACCCATCTAAAACGGAATTATAAGAGAGCATTACGGTTTGAAGCTGTTGGCCTGTTTTTAGGGAGTCCGAAAGTGTAGAGCTAACCCCCTGTTGGGCCAAGATAATGGAGGTCGTAAAATTTAAAATCATACTAAAGGTTAGTCTCCTTCTCCTTCTTAACATCTCTAATTTTATTTAGACTGATTAAAAATAAAGCGCAAATGTAGGAGCCAAACCTCAAAAATCCAAAGGAGATTGGTCTTATTTTTTTACTCTGAAAAACGGCATGTTTATTGTCTTGATTTTAAATGAATTATTATTTTTAAAACCATGCGAACCTTTCTTTTATTCGGGCTCCTGTTAGGTCTCTGTTGTCAAAATTCTTGGAGTCAAAAAGTATTCAGTACCGAATATGCCCATCAGGCGGATCTCAAAGTATTTGTGGTTGATTATGCCCACCAGGCGGACTTATCTGTTTATCGTGTGGATTATGCGCATCAAATCAAAGGGAACGAGGGTCTGTGGTTCTTTACTGATTATGCCCATCAGGCCGATAAGTTGGTTTTTTTCGTCGATCATGCCCACCAGGCAGACCTCAAGGTGTATTTTGTAGATTATGCCCACCAGGCCCAATGGCGTTCCTCGTCTAAAAAACACCTGATGTTGCGTTGACCTTGCGGTTTTCGCTATCTTTGCCGTGGTCTAAAATAATACATCGCCCATGGTCACAGAATCTTTTTTGACGCTCCCCCAGCTTGAACTTCCAAGTGCGGGTGGGTCAATTACGGTAACAGCACCGAGCAATATCGCTTTAGTGAAATATTGGGGTAAATCTCAGGGGCAAATTCCAAAAAATGCGAGTATTAGTTTTACCCTGAGTAACTGTGTCACAAAAACCACTTTGAGCTACGTTCCATGTTCTGAGCAATCCAAGGATGTGCAAGGAATAGATAGTGCGCCTGATCATTCAAATTTTGAAGTTTTTGTAGAAGGAATCTTGAAGCCAGATTTTGCCCCAAAAATCGCTACGTTCTTTAACCGAATTGAAGCCTACATGCCTTGGATCCGATCGTTTCAATGGCGGATCGATACAGAAAATACATTTCCACACGGCAGCGGCATAGCCAGTTCAGCAAGTGGATTTGCGGCTTTAGCTGGGGCACTCATGGAATTAGAAGATTCGTGGTCCATACACCCATTAACGCCAGAATTACGTGCTCAGAAGATCTCTTTTTTAGCGCGGCTGGGCAGTGGTAGTGCGTCCCGCTCAGTGCTCGGACCTTTAATGTATTGGGGAACCCACCCCGCCTTGCCTGATTCGAGCGATTTATATGCTTGTGTTTTGGAACAAGAGGTTCATGCGGTATTTAAAGATTATAAAGACACCATTTTATTGGTCGATCAAGGAGAAAAAGAGGTCAGCAGTACCCTAGGTCATAATTTAATGCATGATCATCCCTTTGCGCATCAGCGTTTTAAGCAGGCTCAAGCTAATTTAAATAAGCTTCTTGCCGTTTTGGCCAAGGGAGACACCCATGAATTTTGTCAAATTGTGGAGTCCGAGGCCTTGTCGCTCCACGCCATGATGATGACCTCAAATCCCTCTTATTTACTGATGAAGCCCAATACACTTGCGATTATTGAAAAGGTTCGTGTATTTAGACGTACCCATGACATTCCCGTGTGTTTTACACTTGATGCCGGCGCGAATGTTCACTTACTGTATCCTGCTGAATGTAGCCCGCAGCTTAGGCCGTGGATTCACAATGAATTGAGTCAACATTGTCAAGTCGGTCAATTTATTGAGGATCAAGTTGGTCAGGGCGTGAAAAAAGGCTAATTTTACCACAAAAGTTGCCATGAAAGGACCTCTGTTTTACTCGAAAATATTACTCTTTGGAGAATACGGCATCATCAAAGATTCTAAAGGTCTTTCCATACCGTATAATTTTTACAAAGGGGCCTTGATTATTCCGGATGTTGAAACTCCAGAAACTAAAAAATCCAACGCGCATTTAGCGGCGTTTTGTGCTTACTTAGAGCAGATCGAACAAGTTGATCAACCATTGACCCGTTTCAACCTAGCCCAAATGTCCCAGGATCTTTCTAAAGGGATGTATTTTGATTCGAGTATTCCTCAGGGTTATGGTGTGGGCAGTAGCGGCGCACTTGTCGCTGCCATTTACGATTGTTATGCCATCGACAAAATAACAGTTTTAGAAAATCTGACTCGTGAAAAACTTTTGACCTTAAAAGCGGCTTTTGCCCAGATGGAGTCTTTTTTTCACGGAAAATCCTCTGGTCTTGATCCATTGAATAGCTATTTAAGTTTGCCCATCTTGATCAATTCCCAGGAACATATTGAGCCTGCAGGAATCCCTTCGCAAACCAATACTGGAGGGGCCGTATTTTTGCTTGACAGTGGTATGACTGGGGAAACGGCGCCTATGGTCCAATTGTTCATGGAAAAAATGAAACACGAAGGGTTTAGGAGCATGCTAAAAAATGAATTTGTCACTTATACCGATCGCTGTGTTGAGGATTTTTTAAAGGGAGATGTCGGCTCACTTTTTGGCAATATAAAACGACTTTCTAAGGTTGTTTTAGACCATTTTCAACCCATGATCCCAAAACAATTTCATGAGCTTTGGCAACGCGGTTTAGAAACCAACGCCTATTATTTAAAACTCTGTGGCTCAGGCGGTGGAGGCTACATGCTCGGATTTACCCAAGATTTAGATCAAGCAAAAGCGGTCTTGAAGGACTATAAGCTCGAGGTGGTCTATCAATTTTAGCCTTAAAACATCGGGCTCATGGTCTCACGCCCTCAAAAAATAATTTTACTCAAACTACTTAGTTTAGTCTCTGTAGTTCGTGGTTATGCCATTGCGTTGATGATTGCAGCGCAGTTATTCACCGCAGCATTTATTTTATCTCCCAATACCCCCCTGAGCGAGGTGTTGTTATCCGGAAATTTATGGTGGCTTATTTTAGCCACGGCCTTATCGATCGCAGGGGGCTATATCATTAATAATTTTTACGATCAAGAAAAAGACTTGATCAATCGCCCTCGACGAAGTAAGCTCGATCAATTGGTGCGTCAGCAGACCAAGCTCTCCGGGTATTTTATCCTGAATTTTGCTTCTGTTCTGGCCGCTAGTGCGGTTTCATTTCAGGCGGCTCTATTTTTTTCTGGGTTTATATTTTTGATGTGGTATTATTCACACCGACTCAAAAAAATCATCTTTATTGGCAATTTGACCTCTGCAATTTTGTCCGTGATGCCTCTTTTTATTTTGGTGGTTTATTTTAAATCTTTCTCTTCGATTATTGTGGTTCATGCATGCTTTTTGTTGCTTCTTTTGGCCTCACGAGAATTGCTCAAGGACCTTGAAAATTTAACAGGAGATTTAGTTCAAGGGTATAAAACTATTCCGGTGGTGTATGGAGTCCGCTCCGCTAAAATCATCGGGATTCTTTTGATCGCACTGACCTTTTTGCCTTCCTTGGTCTTGATTTTGTATTACGACATTCACGCCATGCGCTATTACTTTTACATGACTATGGCTATTCTTCCGTATGGCGCTTTATTGTTATGGCGGGCCAAAGAACGCCGCGATTATTTGGTCTTACACGCCTTGCTGAGATTGGGGATAATCGTTGGGGTATTCAGTATTGTTTTACTTAATCCCGAACGACTCATTTACGGTTGGTTTTAAACCAGTACAAAAGAAGTCACTACGCTCAAAGCAAGAGACATCTTTTATTGTCTATCTTTGTGCCCTAAATTCAATTCACCCATCTAATGGTCAAGAAAAAAAGTGGTTCGCCCAAGGCGCCGTCCACCACCCGCAAACCTACAGGAGACCGCCCTGTTCAAAAAAACAGGAAACCACTAGGTCAAGGGGGTAAAGGGGGGAGGCCTACTCTTACAAAGCCTTCAAAAGCGGCAGAGCCTAAGCGTGATGGGACACGCCTTAATAAGTTTATCGCCAATAGCGGGGTTTGTTCGCGTCGTGAGGCCGATACCTATATTGCTTCAGGCTTAGTTACTGTGAATAATAAAGTGGTGAATACCATGGGGTACCTGGTACAAGCCGGTGATGAGGTTAAATTTGATGGGCGTCGATTGCAGCAAGATCCTCCAGCTTATGTTTTGCTGAACAAGCCAAAGTCGGTGGCCTCAACCACAAGTGAGTCAAAGGGATTAACCGTGATGGATTTAATTGCCAATGCTACAAATGCCCGAGTGGCCCCTGTCGGAAGATTAGGGCGCAATGCTACAGGATTATTTTTATTTACCAATGATGACCGCCTCATGCAAAAGTTACACAAAAAGGGCTTGCCTAGACTCTTTCATGTAGAACTCAGTAAGAACCTAAAAAATGAAGACTTAATCAAAATAAGAGAAGGTCAAAGTGTCGATGGCCGCACAGTAGTTGTTGAAGAAATTAGCTATGTCGCAAATGCCGCGAAAAAAGAGGTGGGATTGAGAATCAAAAACATGGGCAGCAGCATTATTAGAGAACTGTTCGAGCACTTGGGCTACCAAGTGGTTAAAGTCGATTGTGTCGCTTTAGCACACCTGACTAAAAAGGATCTTCCAAGAGGGCGTTATCGTCACCTAAATGATGATGAAATAAGCTTATTCTCAATGCTTTAAAATAAAATTAAAGCCTTTTATTTTTTTCGAACAATCGACTTGTTTTTCAAAAAATAAATTACATTTGCCCTGTTTTTAGCTGAACGAGTGAACCAAGTTTCTACCTTCGGGTTTTTGAAAAAAAGGAAGTCATATTCAAAAACTGCTTACCAGGTAAGCGACCGAAATTTAAAGCTAGCTTCCGTTTTTTTGATACCGCGCACAGCCCATCTTTTGCGTAAAAAGATCTGGGCCTTGTTGCCAATAATTGTATGAGTTACTTCATAATAAACTCCTGATCACAATTATTATTAACACCGGCAATTTTCGGTAAGGCAACATAAATAAATGAACACAAAATACATTGATCTTATTGATCAGACCTACGAGTTTCCTCAAGAAGAATTCAAACTTGATGGAGATCACCTACAATTTCACGATATCGATTTAATGAATTTGGTTGAAACCTATGGTGCGCCGCTAAAGTTCACCTATCTACCAAAAATTTCAGAAAATATTCAAAAGGCTAAAGCTTGGTTTGCTAGCGCAATCGAAAAGCATGACTATAAGGGTACGTACAATTATAGTTACTGCACCAAAAGTTCGCATTTTAAACACATTTTGGTTGAAGCCTTGAGCAATGATATTCACATTGAGACGTCATCGGCCTATGACATCAATATTGTAGAGAATTTAAAAGCAGAGGGGAAAATCACTAAGGATACCTTTGTGATTTGTAACGGATTTAAACGTGAGGAATACATCGAGAACATAGGACGTTTGATTAATTCTGGCCATGAGAATTGTATCCCAATAATTGACAATTACGAAGAACTCGCACTTTTAGGGGATGCTATTGAGCGCGACTTCAAGATCGGAATTCGTATTGCCTCAGAAGAAGAGCCAAAATTTGAATTCTATACTTCCAGATTGGGTATTGGTTACAAAAACATCGTTCCATTTTATGAGGACCAAGTCAAGTATAATGACAAGGTAGAACTCAAAATGCTTCACTTTTTCATCAATACTGGGATTAAGGATAATGCGTATTATTGGAATGAGCTCTTAAAGTGTCTAAAGGTTTACACCAAATTGAAGAAAGTCTGCCCCACCTTAGACAGTCTTAATATTGGAGGAGGATTCCCAATAAAAAATTCATTGGCGTTCGATTATGACTACAATTATATGATTGATGAAATCATCAATCAAATCAATATCACTTGTACCTCTGAAGGGGTCCCTGTTCCTCATATTTTTACTGAATTTGGCAGTTTTACTGTAGGAGAGAGTGGCGGAGCGATTTATGAGATTCTGCACCAAAAGCAGCAGAACGATCGTGAAAAGTGGAATATGATTAATTCATCATTCATCACCACCTTACCTGATACTTGGGCCATCAATAAGCGATTTATTATGCTGGCTGTAAATCGCTGGTATGATGAATATGAACGTGTCCTTTTGGGTGGCCTAACTTGTGATAGCGATGATTATTACAATAGTGAACAACACGTGAATGCTATTTATTTGCCTAAGTTTAAAAAAGACAGGCCTTTGTACATAGGATTCTTTAACACCGGGGCCTATCAGGAATCTATAGGAGGCTTTGGTGGCTTACAACACTGTTTAATCCCAACCCCAAAACATATTTTAATTCAAAAAGATGCTGAAGGAAAAATAGAAACTTCGGTATTTACGCCACAGCAAACAAGCGAACAATTACTATCAATTTTAGGTTATGAGCACTAGAACTTATGCGGGAATTCCCGCAGCTTACAGCAGTCTTGACACGAGTAAAATCGTTTTAATTCCCGTGCCTTACGACGGCACAAGTACCTGGCAAAAAGGAGCCGATAAAGGCCCAGAGGCTTTTTTAAGAGCCTCTGAAAACATGGAGTTATACGATATTGAAACCGAAAGCGAGGTCTACAAACAAGGGGTCTATTTGGCTGATGCTATAGATGAAAAGAGCAGTCCTGAAGCTGTAGTTGCCAAGGTTCATAAAACAGTAAAGGAATACATCCTGCGCAATAAATTTGTCACCATTTTTGGAGGCGAACACAGTATTTCTATTGGGACCATTCGGGCGTTTAATGAATGTTTTGATGACTTGACCGTTTTGCACATCGATGCACACGCAGATTTGCGTGCGACCTACGAGGGTTCTACCTGTAACCACGCCTGTGCTGTTTATGAAGCCAGTCAAACCACGAATTTGGTTCAAGTAGGTATTCGCAGTATGGATGTGGCCGAGACCACGGTTATGGATCCTGAAAAAACATGGTTTGCTCATGAAATGGTGAGCGAAGAATACTGGATGGACAGTGTTATTGAGGCGCTTGGAGAGAACGTATTTATCACCTTTGACCTCGACGCTTTTGATCCATCGATTATGCCTTCTACAGGAACTCCAGAGCCAGGAGGGTTGCTTTGGTACGAAACCCTTGACTTTTTGCGTCGTGTATTCGAACAGCGCAATGTAGTCGGGTTTGACATTGTCGAGCTCTGTCCAAGAGAAGAGGAAAAAAGTTCTGATTTTTTGGCCGCGAAACTTTATTACAAAATGTTATCGTATAAATTTGATGGCATTGATTCTGAAGATACCTTTGAAAGTAACTTTAATGAAACCTTCAAAAAATCTCTGCCTAAATTTAACAGCGAAAGCGATGAGTAAAAAACCAATATCAGAATTTATACAAAAGTACTACAAGCACTTTAACGCCGCGGCCTTAGTCGATGCTGCCAAAGGTTACCAGGAGCAGCTGAATCAAGGGTCCAAAATGTTAGTGTCCTTGGCAGGAGCAATGAGTACCGCCGAATTGGGAAAAATATTTTCGGATATGATTCGTCAGGATAAGGTGCATATTATCTCATGTACGGGGGCTAATTTGGAAGAAGACGTGATGAATTTAGTGGCGCACTCTCACTATGAGCGTGTCCCAAATTATCGTGATCTTACCCCGGAGCAAGAGTGGGCATTACTCGAACGTGGCCTGAATCGCGTGACCGATACCTGCATTCCAGAAGAGGAGGCCTTTCGTAGACTTCAAGGACATATATTTGAAATTTGGAAGGAAGCCGAGGAGCGCAATGAGCGTTATTTTCCGCATGAATTCATGTATAAATTGCTTCTAAGCGGGGTCTTAGAACCTTATTACGAAATTGACTTGAAGGATTCATGGATGTATGCCGCAGCGCAAAAGAATCTGCCTATGGTTGTGCCCGGTTGGGAAGACAGTACCATGGGAAATATTTTTGCCAGTTACGTGCTTAAAGGAGAGCTCAAGGCTTCCACCATGAAATCAGGAATTGAGTACATGACTTTTTTAGCCGATTGGTATACAGCCAATTCTGATAAGGGTATCGGATTTTTCCAAATTGGCGGGGGGATTGCTGGAGATTTTCCGATTTGTGTGGTCCCGATGCTTTACCAAGATATGGAACGAACAGATACGCCGTTTTGGAGTTATTTTTGTCAAATTAGCGATTCGACCACCAGTTATGGAAGTTATTCTGGTGCCGTGCCTAATGAAAAAATTACTTGGGGTAAACTGGATATCCATACGCCCAAATACATTATTGAAAGTGACGCCACCATTGTGGCCCCATTAATTTTTGCTTATTTATTAGAATATTAATTATGAGACGTGTCATCGTAGATTATAAAAAACTAAACAAAGAAATACTTGACCTGTTGGTTGAGAAATTTCCCTATGGTTACGAACCTGAGGACATTATTACTTTTCGAAATGCCCAAAATGAAGTCATAGAAGCAGTCGAGGTACGCACAGAGGATACCATTTATTTGGTCAAAGTCAGTAAGCGTCTAGCGGATACTATGGAAAGCTTTCAAGATGATGACAGCGATTTCGACGACGAAGAAAAAGACAGCACAGACACTCCTGAGCTATCCGATGAGGACAGTGAAGATGAGGAGGAATATTAAGCTATAATTGACCCAAAACAGGACGTAAGTTACCAACTGCATTCTGTTCATAATTCTAATAAGCCATTTTGCTGTTGAACAGTAAAATGGCTTAATTTTCTATAAACACAAAACTAACGTCAATTGATTTCTGTTTATAGATCATGAATCCACAATTCCATTTGTCTTTACCTTGTCGCCATTTGGAGGCAACGCGTCGTTTTTTTACCGAAATTATTGGTGCCACAGTTGGGCGTCAATCAAATTTGTGGTGCGATATTAACCTCTTTGGTCATCAAATTACCTATACTAAATGCGGTGCGTTTCGATTCGATTACCCAAATTATAGTTTTGAGAAAACTATTTTACCATCGTTTCATTTTGGTGTGGTCTTAAAAACTGCCCAGTGGAATGAACTTCATGATCGTTTAGAAAGAGAAGAATTTTTACACACCCCAGCTACTGAGTTTTTGACGGGTCGTGTGGGCGCACATCGCTCATTTTTTGTCAAAGATCCCAATGGATTTTTAATTGAGTTTAAGTGCTTTGATCAGGAGGATGAGGTTTTTGCCCATTGATCCTTTTGGGCCTGAGAATTTTTGAGTTCCCAAAATAGATAGCTAAAAAGAAGCAGGTACTCTACACTAAGCCAGAGCCATGACTCTTGGACTATTTCTTCGCCGTAGGCCGTATAGCTCAGAAAAACGAGCATACTCCCCAATATGCCAACACGGCTTTGCGCCAGTATACTTAATACCAACACTGTGGTCCAGTACCAAGGATGCACTGTGGTGGCGCAGAGCAGGTAAATTAAAACGGATCCCATCAGCGCTTGGTAGATATTGCTTTTTTGGGTCCAAACGCGGTAACTTAAATAAAAAATACTCATCGCGGTAAATAGGGAGAGTACGGGTCCAATTTGAGCAATGAGATTATAACCTTTCCATTGAAATCCGATCCAGCGCAGTACATAATAAATACTGGCATTAAATTCAAATTTTGTAAACCAAAGACCTATGGTTGCTGTATAATGGACTATTGTTTCTGCGTTGAGCATAGGAAGAAAGATAAGCCCAAGACTCCCAATGATACCCGCAATAAACAAGCTTATGGGTTTGAAAGTTTGCCTTTTTTTACATCCACTAGTAATGAATGCTCCGATGACGGGAATGAGCATCAAGGGGATCAGTTTAAGCCCAATTCCTATGCCCAAGAACATACCTGAAATCAAATATTTTTTGCGGAAAAGCAGTAAAATACTGGCCAAAATACTTGCGGCCATGAGTCCTTCAAAGTGACAGTTGCCGGTCAGTTCGAGAATGATAAGTGGGTTTAAGAAGTACCAATTGATGTATTTAGGATGAATAGAACGATTCAATAATAAGCGACGGCCCAAGAAAAATACCACAATGTCTGCCAGAATTATAATAATTCTTAAAACCCATATTTGCGCAATGATCCCATGAATTCCTAGCCAATGGGGTAGGGCAAAGAAAAGTTGTTTTACAGGGGGGTAATTGCTAAAATTATTTGCGCTCAATGACCCCATGGCACTCAAAAGCTCCCCGGCATTTGGGATATGGATCCCGAGGAGTTCTTGCTGATGGATTATAGCATTTGGCGTGTATAAATAGGGCGAAATTCCTTGAGCAAATAAGGCGCCGTCCCATAAAAATCGATAGACATCTTGTGAGAGACTGGGCCAAGAGAAAATCAGTAAAATTCTAAAGATTAAGCCTGCATATAAATCCTTCTTCCATGAGGTTAAACCCATATCTAAAGGAGTGCTTGCCACACGTAACCAGGGCCAGCTCAATAGCCATAATCCAGCGTAAGTGCTGAGAAGGATATCGGTTTGACTTCGGTTTATATAATTACCGATTAGGAAATAACCAACACACAGCAGTAAGAAGGTTCCCCCGAATAGAGCAATATGGTTATGCCGAAGGGCCTTCATGGCCTGTTAGTTTAATCCTGCCACTCGGCAATAAACAAATTTGTATCACGTGTCCCTCCATTATTTCTATTTGAAGAAAACACCAAATACTTGCCGTCATTACTAAAGACTGGAAAGGCGTCAAAGGTTTCGCTATGGGTAATGCGTTTTAGATTTTTTCCATCGGTATCAATCATATAAAGATTGAAAGGAAATCCGCGCTCAGCCTCGAAATTACTAGAAAATAATATTTTGTCTCCGCTTGGGTGAAAAAATGGACTCCAGTTTGCATTGCCCAAACGCGTTAACTGACGAAGATCAGAGCCGTCAGCATTACAGATAAACAATTCCATTTCTGTAGGTTCTACTAGGCCATCAGCCAATAGAGTCTTGTATTTTTCGATGGCTTCTGGTGTTTTTGGTCTTGAAGCACGGAAAATTATCTGGGTACCATCAGGAGAGAAGAATGCACCGCCATCATAACCCAGCTCATCGGTAATTTGTGTGACATTCGAGCCATCAATATTCATGGTATACAACTCTAAATCGCCGCTTCTGGTTGAGGTAAATACAATTTTATCCCCCTTTGGTGATACGGTGGCTTCAGCGTCATAACCTGGCTCATTGGTGAGTTGCCCGGTAATATTACCCTGTAGGTCTGCCACAAAAATATCGAAGCTATCGTAAACCGGCCAAACATAATTACCGTTCTTTCTTAAAGGAACCTCAGGGCAAGCCTCATTATCCAAATGCGTCGAAGCATAGACAAAATGAGTATTGTCCGGCAAAAAATAACCACATGTGGTTCGTCCCTTTCCCGTTGAAATCATCGGGGGTTGATGGGCTGAAAATTCTTCCTCAACATTCATGAGAAACATTTGATCACAACCTACTCCCCAATCGGCATTGTTTGATTGAAAAAGCAGTTGCTGATCGTCAAAACTCCAATAGGCTTCGGCATTATCCCCTCCAAAAGTGACTTGACGTAATGATTTAAAATGCATCTCTTCTGGGTAGATGAGCGGATTATCACTAGCAGCGTTTTGAGCCGTTTGATCTTGTGGGTTTTGATTCTGTTGTTTTTGACCACATGCAGCAAAAATCAAAAGCAACATTACAAAGTGTAGGTTTCTCATTTTTGGACTATTTTTGTGCAAAAATAAAGATATGCGTACAATTACAGTCCTTTTTTCCTTATTGATTTTATCTTCTTGTGGGGCCCCTACAATAGCTCCAGTCGACCAGCTTAAAACAGATGTAGCCTATTTAGCTGCTGACGAATTAGAGGGTAGAGAGACTGGGACAAAAGGAGAAGAAATGGCCGCGGATTATTTGGCACAGCGTTTTGCTGCCCTAGGACTTTCCCCAAAAGGAACTCAGGACTACCTACAAAAGTTCAGTTTTAAACCCAGTACGAATCCCCATGAACAGACCAAAGTAGATGCCCCTAGTGAAGAAGAAGGGATGTCTCAAGGAACTAACGTGATTGGATATAAAGACAATGGTGGAGATAAGACGGTGATCATCGGAGCACATTTCGATCATTTAGGATGGGGTGGTGAAGGGTCGCTTTATCGCGATAGCATCCCGAGTATCCACAATGGAGCAGATGACAATGCCAGCGGGGTTGCCTTGCTGTTATATTTAGCCGAGCAGCTTAAAGACGAGAAAAATCCGCAAAGTAATTATTTGTTCATAGGATTTTCTGGTGAAGAAAAAGGTCTGTTAGGATCAAATTACTTTGCAAAAAACCCAACCATAGATCTGGAATCGGTAAACTTGATGATCAATATGGATATGGTGGGTCGTCTGAACGAAGAAAACACTTTGGCCGTCCACGGCGTAGGGACCTCACCAAGATTCAAACAACTCCTTTTTGCCAACAATGATTTTGGATTGAACATTGCGGAGCATGAAAGCGGCGTCGGCCCCTCGGATCACACTTCTTTTTATTTAATGGATTTACCTGTGCTTCATTTTTTTACTGGGCAGCATGAAGATTATCACAAACCCTCAGATGATGCGGACAAAATCAATTACCAAGGTCTGGAGACCATTGGAAAGTATATCTATGCCTTAGTATCTGATCTTGATGATGACGGTAAATTGGCGTTTCGCAAGACAAAAAACGAGAGTGAAGAAACCCCTCGTTTTAAAGTAGGATTAGGGGTTGTTCCGGATTATCTATACACGGGAACTGGGATGCGTATCGATGGTGTGAGTGAAGACAAACCGGCACAAAAAGCTGGTCTTCAAAAAGGAGATGTTGTCGTTCGATTAGGAGACAGCACCGTGACCGATATGATGAGTTATATGCGCGCACTGTCTGTTTTCAAGCAAGGCGATTCGACTCAGGCCACTATTGAGCGCGGCGAAGAGTCTCTTGAGGTCCGCATTGATTTTTAGGCCTTCAATAGCGTCGACTGTAGGATAAAGAAACGTAGAGGTGGGGTTCAGCACTGCGATTGCGGGCTGATTCGTAATGATATTTGAGGAAGACATCATTTCGTTTGTAGCGCCAAAAAAAGCCGACATTAAAAAAATACATCATCCTGTAAGGAGTTACTGTGTAGACCGAGTTGTCGCCAAGCCAATTGCCTTGTAACATGGCATCGTGTAGCACGTATCGATAACCAAAGCGCGTCGAAAAGAACAGTTCTGTTTCGCGTCCCAGGAGCTGCCCATAGGCCATTGTCTTTTGAAGAGAAGAGCGGCGTCCAAAATAAAATACAGCATCTTGTTCGACAAAAGCATCTTTGCTGCCCAAGGCCGCCTTTGGATTTAAGGCAAAGTAAACGGCAAAAGGCTTGGGATTCCATTGCCATTCACGCACGTACTCGTAATAAGCATTGAGATGAAAACTATTGTCTATTTGAGAAAGCCATGTTGCAATTTTAGAATCTACCGTAGCCGAATTGTGAAAGGCGCTTTGAACCGTCTCTGAACCAGACCATGGGCCTGCAATACCAAAAACAAAATTATAACGATTCAAATGAGCTTTGCGGGTTACAGTAAGTCCATTATTCAAACCAATAAAGCCTGCATAGGGGCGATCTAAAAATTTTATTTTATCGGTCAATAGATCTGTCGGGGTGTAAATTTCCTGATAGAGGACTAAGCTGTATTGACGGGTTTGTCTTTGTTCCAGTTGCTTCGGGGTGAGCGGGAGCCATCGGTGTAATCCTAAAAAACTGCCCGTAGAGTAGTAGCGATCAGTGAAATGTAAAAAATCATTGTCTTGACGCAGCTCAAATTGATCAAAATAATCGGGGGTCCACAAGGCACTCTCTAAAGAATCAACGCTTTGTACTTGGGATTCAAGAGGTTTATCTTTCGGCGCGATGGAGGTTTGCCCTTTCAGACTTCCACTGAAGATCAAAAACAGCACCGCTATGTTATAAAAGATTTTGATCATGCTCCGGTCACTTCTTAAACCCGTCAAAAATACTTTTTATTAAAAGATAACCGAAACCCAAGATACAGAGTATATGAAATGGCGCTAAACCAAAGTCTCCTGCTGCACCCATTTTTGTCGCCAGAAATAATCCAAAAAGGGCATAAAGCATTAGAAATAATTCCAAAGTCATGGGTGCCAATTGCCCCCCCGCGGAATAATTTGCCCGAGTTTTGACCCCATCGCCCCGCTTTGGATCAAGCGTATTGAATTTTGGCGTTCGTACAAATGGGGTGATCACCCCAAGGTGTCCTTGAATAACGGCAATGGCGTTGTTTGCAGAAAGGCCAATGGCCAGGGTAAAAAAGACGAAGAAATCAAACAAGGCTTGCCCCCATGAAAGCTTGCGCTGTGTATTAAACAACTTATAGGCCCCGGTGTATGACCAGAGTAAGAGAAGTGTGGTTAAGCCAAAAAATTGGAATAAGTAAAAAATCCAGGCCCATTGTGGGTGACTGTTTTTAATCCATAAAAGTGGTATGCTCAGGACAATAAGGATCAGAACCAAAAAAAATATTGAGCTGCTAAACAAATGGGCCGTCCCAAAAATTTTTTCGTTTAGGCTAATGTCTTTTTTAGCCCATAAGATGTGCCAAAGTTGCCTGAAATTTTGTGCCCCTCCTTTGTTCCATCTGAATTGTTGACTGCGCGCGGCTTGAACGCTTTGAGGTAATTGTGCCGGAGTAATAATGTCCGGGCGATACAGGATGCGCCATCCCTTGAGTTGCGCGCGATAGCTCAGATCAAGGTCTTCGGTTAGCGTCGTGCCGGACCAATTTCCAGATGCTTCGATGCACGATTTGCGCCAAATACCAGCCGTTCCGTTAAAATTCATAAATACCCCATGAGCTTGCCGTCCGATTTGCTCAAGCCCAAAGTGTAAATCCAAGGCAAAGGCCTGAACCCGTGTCAAAATTGAATGGTCTCGGTTGAGGTGTCCCCAGCGGGTTTGCACCACGCCAATTTTTGGATCCTTGAAGTAGGGCATGCCGCGCAAGAGCCAATCGCTTTGAGGCAGAAAATCTGCATCAAAAATCGCAATAAACTCACCTTTCGCGCGCGCAAGACCTTCTTTGAGGGCACCTGCTTTAAATCCAGTTCTATGTTTTCGATGGATGTGGATGATTGGGATGCCTTGAGCATTGAGTTCAGAAACGAGTGCGCCCACCATGGAGCTAGTGTCGTCGGTTGAGTCATCGAGAACTTGAATCTCGATGCGGTCCTTTGGATATTCTATTGCCACTACCTGTTTTATAAGGTCCTGAATCACATTTTGCTCATTGTAGATGGGCAGTTGAATCGTCACTGGTGGCAAGTCGTCTTTTGGACTTAGTGGGGGCAATTGGTTTTTTGCGAATAGGTTTCTCGCCCCTTTGAATTTGTAAAAAAGTATGACTTGCGTTATAGCAAAGAGCAATACGATTAAAAGGCAAAGAGCATAAATTAGGACGGTGAGAAACTCCAAGATCATTTGAAAACGGCGTGTTTGGCAATCCAGCCAATAATTTTCACTCCGGCAAAGATAACACCTTTTAGGGTCCCTGAAACTTTAGAAACCCCAATGCGATTTCTGTAGGGCACCTGAATTTCCATATAATTAAGATTCATGTTCAGGGCCTTGAGTTGCATTTCGATAGTCCAGCCATAAGTCATGTCGGACATATTCATCGCCATGAGTTGCTCATAGCCAATGGCACGAAAGGGACCTAGGTCTGTGTAACGCGCACCAAATAAATGACGCATTAGCCAAGTAGCCAGCCAATTGCCAAAACGTTGAGGCGAGGTCATCGCTCCAGCTTCCATCAATTTAGGATACCTTGCACCAATGACAAGATCCATATTTTTTTCTACAATAGGGGCGACCAAGGCATCGAGGTATTCAGGATAATCACTGTAGTCTCCATCGAGAAATACAATGATCTCGGGGGTTTGTTCAGGGTGTTTCTGCGCTCTTGATTGGATAAACTCCAAGGCATGCATACAGGC
>RFXU01000240.1 GCA_009921505.1 Flavobacteriaceae bacterium | reverse complement strand
GAATTTATAGGCAAGCAGCAGCCTAAAAAAACCTTTGTATATCGTGTGCACGATGAACCAGATGACCAAAAAATTGCGGGCCTTCAAAATATTATTAAGCGATTTGGCTATCAATTAGATACTAAATCTAGAGCCAGCACCGCTAAATCAATTAATAAGCTCTTAACCCAAGTACACGGCACTAAAGAACAGAATCTTGTGGATACATTAGCGATTCGCAGTATGAGTAAGGCTATTTATACCACCCAAAATATAGGGCACTATGGCTTAGCTTTTGATTATTACAGTCACTTTACCTCACCGATTCGGCGTTATCCCGATGTCATGGTTCATCGCTTATTAGAACATTATTTAAACGAAGGATCATCGGCCTCTGAACAGTCCTATGAAGAGCAATGTAAACATTCAAGTGAACGAGAACAACTCGCCGCGAATGCGGAACGAGATAGCATAAAATACATGCAGGTAAAATTTATGTCTGATCATGAAGGTCAGGACTTTTATGGCGTCATTTCAGGCGTGACGGACTGGGGGGTTTATGTGGAACTTGAGCAAAATAAATGTGAAGGAATGGTGCGTCTTCAGGACTTAAAAGACGACCATTATATTTTCGATGCCCAGGAATACGCTATGATTGGTCAGCGCAGTCACAAAACTTATCGCCTAGGTGATACCGTTCAAATCCGCGTAAAACGTGCAGATTTAATAAAAAGACAATTGGACTTTTTGATGTTGTCTTAAAGAAACAACACACACAACTGTTTGGTTAATTTGTAACTTAGCGAAATGTTTGATGGCTTATGGTACGCTGCGTTATATGGGTTCCTGCTTGCATTTGCTGTGGGCCCAGTCTTTTTTACACTCCTTGAAACCAGTATTACCAAAGGATTTAAGGCGGGTTTATTCTTTGATTTAGGGGCTATATTTGCCGATCTAATTTTTATTTCAATCGCTTATTTTAGTACGAGTAAAATTCTCGAAAATTTGCGCGACGAACCCGGTTTATTGGTATTTGGGGGCGCCGTATTGATTACTTATGGCACTATTTCTTATGTGCGAACAGCAAAGTCCTTTATAAAAATTGCCCGTGAACACTATGCGGTGACGGTCAAAAAGAACTTACCAAGCCTTTTTGTTAAAGGCTTTCTGTTGAATTTTGTGAATTTCGGTGTGTTAGCAGGATGGATAGGAACCATAATCTTTGCTAATGCTTTGACCAACAGTGACCAGGGCGTGCTTCTTTTTTTAGCGACGGTTGTCGGGGTGTTTTTTACGACAGATCTCATAAAAATCAGCCTGGCTAAAAATCTAAAAAGCAAAATGACCCCTAGAGTTGTTTATAAAACAAAGAAGTTTGTCAGCATTACCATAATTGTATTTGGAGTGCTTCTGTTAATTCAAGGCGTGTTGCCAGAAGCCATTCAAAAAAGCATGCGCGATAAACTACCCAGTGCCTTGGAACAAAAAAAATAGGGCTTCTTCAAAAGAAAAAACCCTATTGGAGGCGTCTAGCGGATTCGAACCGCTGTACAAGCTTTTGCAGAGCTCTGCCTAGCCACTCGGCCAAGACGCCATTATTAAGACGGCAAATATAATAAGTTTCTTTAACTAAACCCCTTTAAATTGTCACGCGTTGAACGCAAGATAATACTCACGCGATCCACATCGCCGCCAATAGGTGGGTTTATTTTAGAAACAGTGACCTCGCTCCATTGCACACACGCAACTTCCTTCAAAATGGTTTGGTTAATGCGCTGCGCAACGTGTTCCAATAACTTTGAAGGAACCTTCATTTGATCCACGACAATTTTGTGGAGCAATACATAATCTGCGGTTTCTTCTAAACGATCACTCAAAGCAGAGGAGGTAAGATCAGCCCCAACATGAAGTTGAACCAGATAATCGCTGCCAATAATAGTTTCTTCAGGAAGACAGCCGTGGTGTGCATAAACCCGAATGTCTTTAAGTTTTATTTCTCCCATATAAGTTTTGTGAAGAGTGGCCATAGACCAAAACAGGACAAAAATAGCTAATTTAACATAGATCCACGGCCCGAGGCGGTATAAAGAAAGTGATCTTTTCCCTTAGTTTATCGCGGTGCACGTCTTATTGTTTTGGGAGATATTTTGGTATCTTTGGCCTCTTAATACCTTGCTATGAGCGAATCGCGCAGTTTAAACTTTATTGAGCACATTATCGAGGACGATTTGCGCTCTGGATACAAACAAAACGAATTGTGTTTTCGTTTCCCTCCAGAACCTAACGGTTATTTACACATCGGTCACGCCTCTGCAATTTGTTTGAATTTCGGGTTGGGCTTGCGCTATAACGCACCAGTTAATCTAAGATTTGACGACACCAATCCCGCTAAAGAGGAGCAAGAGTTTGTAGACGCGATAAAGAAAGATGTGTCTTGGTTGGGCTTTGAGTGGGCTAACGAATGCTATGCCTCTGATTATTTTGAACAACTTTACCAATGGGCAATAATGC
>RFXU01000239.1 GCA_009921505.1 Flavobacteriaceae bacterium | reverse complement strand
GAACGAATGATCCAGATATCTAAAATACGCGCCAACGGGTTATTGAACCACAGCGTCGCGGTCTTATTGATATCAAGCATATTTAGCTCGGCCTTGATATATAATCGCGCTGAGGGTGGCATAGTGTTATTCACGGCGATCGGTGCTTTTCTTTCTTTTAATTTAAGCACAATACGCAAAGATATGAACAGTCAGAAAATTCTTTTGCTGCATCTTGTGTTTGCTGGATCGATTTTGATGACGGGAATTGACGCATTTGGACGTTCATCAGTGAATTTCTCATTTGCCATGGAATTTTTCAGTTCATTAGTTTGCTTTTCAATCCTTGGTTTTCTTGCATACCACTTTTTAAAGGAGACCGATAGCCAACGGTTCATTCTGCCGATTTTCGGCGTTCTATGTATCATTTTGCTGATATATACTTTATCATACAAAGGGCGTGTCTACGATTTGACAGGTCGTTATGTAATAACGCTTGGGCTCCCTTTGTGCATATTTTCACTGTGCTTTATCGGGCTTCTAAATCCAAATAATAAAGCTCATTTTTTAGCTGTAGTATTTTTTAATACAGTAACGCTGTTTGTCGCGTCACTTGGTATTGCTAGCCGAGCTCAAACATTAGCGCTTGTGATTTCTTGGTTGGTGGGTGCATTTCTGTTAAGGTACCCTTTACGTGTAAAGTTGGCATATTTTTTGATCCCCACACTAATCTGTACGACATATTTTTACATGAACTCAAAATATTATGATAAGTTTTTCACCAAACGTTTTAGTGCCATAAACGAAGTTGTTGTAAATGCAGCGCCCATTACCGATACTTTGCTACAAGATAAAAAAACTCTGAAACCATAGTAAAGAAAAGCGAGAGGAAAAAAACAAAACAAACGAGTGATAATTCAATCAACACACGCCTTTTTCTGTTAAACATAGGCATCCAAACGGCAGGTTCAAATTTCTTGTTCGGCGCAGGTAACAGTGCGGAAGGAGCGGTGATCAAAGAAAACGTTGGCAATTATGCAGACTTTCATAACCAGTTCATTAGCTTAATTGTCCAAGGCGGTATATTTCACCTCATTTCTGGCATATGTTTTATCTTTGCCCCCGTGATTGTTTTATTCAGATCAACGCATCCTTCACTAAGACCAGCACTGCTATTGCCTTCAATTTTCTGGGCAACATTGTTGCCATTCACGTCATACTTTAATCTCACAGGGATGACACATTTACACATCTTCTTTTCATGGCTTTTGGCTGCACTCGTGAGTGGTCGTAAGCCAAAAAATCAATGAATTGGTGATATTGCTTTAAGCCACACCATGCCGCTTTGCCCATGAAACCAACACATCAATTAAGCGCTCGTTAATTGCATCAACAATATTGTGGCTTAGGACATGATACGAAGCTCGTAATTCAGCTGCAGCGCTGTAAAGATCATCAACAGACTGAATCATTCGCGCCGTTATTTCTACGCGGCCAATCGCATGGCCATAGTCAAAAAATTTAAAGTCACCCCCGACGATTGCCCCAGAGAATGACACCCTAGCGTTGGGAATTTGGTATGAGTCAGCGACAATCAGACCATGCAAACTGGATGACAGGATGACATCGCATGCCGATATTTGGCTCAAAACCCGCTTCCAATCTTGCTCAACATCGATGACCATAAACGCAGGATCATTTAACAAAGCCACAACCGCCGGGTGATTTTTATCAACGTAGTGCGGGACAACCCCTATTTTTTGGTTCGCAGGTGCTTTTTTTATCATACGTGAAGCGAGTAAACCAGGATCTCCAAATAATGGTGCATCATCATACCCAATCACTTTTTGTGTAAGAGGTCCCCTAACCGCTAATAGGCTACACCGCGGCAAAACTATGTCCCGTTGACCAATCACGCCGGACCCCCAAATCGCGATAGGTGTCCTAAACATGACTTGATCGATAAGATTGCGTTTCCATGCGCGCTGTCTGGACCAAGTGCTTATAATGCTCCCCACCCCCATGATGTTTGCGGTCAAAGGGCCCGCAAATTCAACGGGCTTGCCTAACGCATACTGCCGCATTAAGTTGATCCATCGCAAAGCCTGCGGCAGCTTTATAATTGGCCATGAATGCCATGCGTTCGGCCTCTGGGATAACATCATCGATATTTTCGAACACCCCGCCGCACCGGTCATCAACCATTGACAAAATACCAAATGGCCCTGCCCCGCGATTGCGCAAAACCAATTCTGAAATAACAGGGCATAGCGCTTTATCGAACGCAATGAGGGCGCGGTTGTTCAGGCCATATTCGATCATTTTTGCGCCTAACACGCGGCCGTCCACGATGGCCTGACCTGCCCCATTCGATCCAGTTGGATACATCACATGCGCGGCATCGCCTATCAAAACAACGTTTCCATCAACCCACGTTGCAACAGGGTCGCGATCAATCATCGGATATTCATATACGGTTTCCGCACCGCTTAGAAGCGCGGGCACATCTAACCAGTCATAGGTCCAGTCGGCAAAATGATG
>RFXU01000238.1 GCA_009921505.1 Flavobacteriaceae bacterium | reverse complement strand
GATAGTTAAAGCGATCACCTTCTTTTTCGATGTAGTTAAAAGCCAACAATTGACCCAAAACATTGTATACACCGATCGCAGCACGATCTTCATAGCTCGTTACCAAAGCGATATCAAACTGATTGTTTTGACCTGATGTCACAATCAAATCAGCGTTACTTATGGCTGCTTGAGTGATGCCCAATACACCATCGATATCTGCTGAGTAATCTTCAGTCTCCCCGTAGGTAGTTTCCTCACAAGCATCTGCAGGAACTTCTGCTTGCCAGTTTGATTTGAAGCGTAATCTATGAACACCGCTTGGCACCCCAGCAGGAATAACTAAATCCGTGGTTTCGGTGTAACTGCCGCCAGCCTGTCCAGGGGCAATTACAAAATTAGGAACCACTAACTCGTTATTGGAGAAGATCCCATCATCATTGAAATCAATCCAACCTTTGATGTTCTGATCACCATAGCCAGTTGTAAACGTTACTTGGTAAGTACCCCCAGCTGCGAAACTAGCGACTTGAGTGGTGAAATTTCCATAGCCCTCGCACGCCGAAGGATTATTGATTTGCTCAACAGCGACTAATTGGAAACCATCGCCAAAATCACAGTTCGCTCCTGGGTTACAGTAAATAATAGAGTTTTGCACTGTTTTTGTGGCCTCGTCATTTGCTGGATTAGAGTCCGGAGCATAATTTGTGCGTGACGCTATAGTGTAGATTTGGTTTTGGATAGATAAATCAGCGGTAGTGGCAAAAGTATAAGTCTCTGTAGCCCCTGCTGCAAGCACTCCGGTAAATGTTTCTACAACTGGAGTTCCTCCGTCAATCGTGTATTGAACTTGTGGATCAACGATGTCATTAATTCCAAAGTTTCTTACGTTAATAGTAATTTCTTCGGCATTTGACAATTGACCACTCACTGGGGATGTAATACTGGTTACCCCAATATCATCAACCGTGGTGTTCGGTTGTAATTGGAATGCACCAACGACACCTTTACGACCACTATTCATGTATTCATTGATAAACCAAAACGTGGCATCATCTGCAGGGTCAATATCAATTTTACTATAATCTCCATAACGTAAACCAGGAATGTTTGCGTTACCATTGGCGATTAATTCTTCTGCAACAGTCATTACTCCTGGAGTATCACCGTCAAAACGCCCTGTATAATATGAACTTACACGAACAACATCAGTAGTGGTAGGTCCAGACATAGAAGAATAACCCATACCGATATTTCCGTTACCGTCCATAATCATACTCGCGTGCCATGCATGACGGCCGTCAGGTGCCGTATAGGTTCCTTCTTGGAATAGAGTCCAAGGCTGATTATCTCCTGCTTGACGGAATTCATACCAACGCACCCCTGCCAATTCACCTCCTGTAGCATCTACATCAACAACATGGTTGAATATTGCGCTGTTGTGCGTTGCAAATTTGCGGAATTGCGCTTGATTCATGATCGTCGCTTGAAGGGCATCAATCGGCACACCACCATTAGGTTGTGTTAGGTTTGAGAAACTTCCTCCGTCAAATACAGAAATAAAGGGAGTGGTATTGATTTGTGTTGGCGCCGATATCGACGAGTTTGAAGCATTGGCCCAATCTACATCGATAGTCCAAAACTTAATATGATCTTGTGAAACGCCAGCCCATGCATCATCTTGTAAATAAACAATAGTCGCTCCGCCGGCTGCTGGCATCGTTCCATCACTCACGTTTAAGGCTTGAGGGCTGTAAAAACCGGACGTTTGGATTCCTGTTAAATTAAAGGTCTGGAAGCTCGCAGTAGTGCTTCCAGTAAGCATTTCGTCACGCTCTAGAGCCCAAACACGTCTTGGGTTAGTGTTGGCAGTGATGTAGTATCCATCGCTCCAAACCGAAAGTTTTTGGTAATCACTTACACCAGTGTAGGTATATACATTCCATCCGCTGGTGAGTGGATCCGAACCATCGGACACAGCTACCTGAACGTTACCGTTACCAAATAAGTAACTGATTACCCAACGGCCTGCTGCAGTATCAAAAGACGCCGTAAGGTCACAACATCCTCCACCCGAGAAAATATTGGTTACCGCTAACTGTCCCGTTAAAGGATTTCCGGACTTATCGAAAATACGATACCCAGTGTTATATACCACAAACACATGGTCCAAACCTACAGCCATTGATGGATCTGTAGGCTGTGAACCTGATGAATAAGCATCAAATACGATCGAAGGAGGCATTACACGAATGCTCTGCTCGGTTTCATGACGATTTAACACGTAATAATCATCTGTCCCTTGTTTTTCTTTTCCGATCACCACACGGTTTCGGATCGAACGACGGTCACGGGCTTCTTCCTCGGTGTATTCTGCGGGAATAAGCTCGCTACGCGATGCCATAGAAGGCACGTAGTACTTAGGAAGTGATTCACCAAAAGTGGCCACTCCTTGTGATTGGTTTTGCGTTTCTTCTTGAGCTGAAATAGTAAAGCTCATCAAAGCCGCACAAAACACCAATAGATAGTTTTTGAAATTCATTATGTTAATTTTAGGGTTAATTGTTTCAA
>RFXU01000237.1 GCA_009921505.1 Flavobacteriaceae bacterium | reverse complement strand
TTTCACCAATACAAGTCGTGCTTTAAAGTTTTGCATCGCTATTTTGCTATTTTAAGGAATTTGGCTCAGCGACATTAGGCCCCCGCAAAGAAAGATAAGGGCATATGCAATCAATGTTCTTGCTGTATCGTCTAAACGCTTGGGCATTTCATTCACCAAATTGTCTTGTCTAACAATACCATAGAAAATCAAAAACCAAAACATTTATGGCTTAGAGCATATAAAACGCGATAGATATTTTTATGGTACGCAATCTTTGTTAAAATATTATAAAGCTGAACCTTCGCGCAATTTAGCCTGCTCACTTGGAGTTGGGGTATGATTGAAGCTGTAAGCAGTTAGGCATGCCTCTTCTCCACCTAATTTTTCTATCTTAGCTTTTTGATCTTCAAAACACCTCTGATTTACCAATTCAGGATCACAAATTTCACGCAACCTTCGTTCTCCTTCATCCAGCATTTCTTGTATCTGGGGATTTTTGGAGGCAAGTTCGGCCATGTCATTAATTTCGTTTGGATCGTTTTTTAAGTCAAACAATTGTGGGCCATGTCCCACATAATAGACATATTTCCAATTTTTCCATCTAATCATGAATGTGCCAGTTGTTGAACCACCGTCGTGGTATTCACTGAAGACTGTGCGATCATCGTTATCCTCTTCATTAGCTAATCTTCGCAAAGAAATACCTTCAAGAGACCTAGAAAATGCGCTGTGTGAAGTGTTTGAGATGTCTACAGCGGTGGCGGCAAGATCAATCAGTGAAGTACCCGTGTTTACAACATGATCTTGAGGGATATTTGGCCCAGAAATAATCATTGGAACGCCAGCAGATTGTTCATACATCACCTGCTTTGTCCAAAATCCCTGATCGCCTAGCATGTCTCCGTGATCTGAAACGTAGATGACGATCGTATTTTTGGACTGTTTACTCTCATCAAGAGCCTTAAGGATTTGTCCAACACAGTTATCCATGAAGCTAGTAAGGCCATAATATGCCGCTTTCGCTTCACGCATCTTCGTTTCATCAAAGTACTTGTCGTAGTTATAAAAATCTTTGATGTTCTTTAATTCAGAGTGTTTGGTTTTGTGCCTTTCATTATATGCAACTGGTAAATCAATTTTCTGCGGATCGTACATCTTAAAGTATTCTTCTGGACACGTAAGCGGATAGTGGGGGCTTACCAACGAAACAAATGCAGCCCACGGCGAAGCCTTTCTTTCCGATTGCTTCAACCAATCCACAGCAGTTCGTGTTATCTCAAGATCATAATCTGTGTAAGTGCTTGTTCCTTGCCCAACATCAGCTGCTAATTCTGCAGCGGCATCATACTTTGGCGTATTTGAACGCAAAAGGCCGATTGTCCAACCGACACCCCCGACAACATGCATTGGAACGATTTCCTGAGAAAACCCATTGTCATCCTCATGTGAACGAAAATGTAATTTCCCGATTGATGTTGTTTCTATTCCATTCTCACGCAGATGATGCATCCAGCTCTTGGTAGAGCCGTCATATGGTGTAGCACTGTCCCAATTACCTGTTTGATGGACGTGCCTACCAGTTGCAATTGCGGCTCTTGTTGGCACGCACATGGGTGAAGGGGTATATGCATTAGTGAAACGCGTTCCCTTTTTAGCCAGAGCGTCTAAATGGGGTGTCTTAACAATCGGGTGGCCTGCACATCCCATAGCATCTTTACGATGTTCATCTGAGATAATTATTAGAAGATTTGGTTGCAAAGTTGCCATGTGGCGATGACCTTCTTTTGACCATTTGAAGCATTGAGACTTTTAAATGAGCGTTACCATCAGATAAAAAGATAGCAAGCGTTTATACTTTGTCCATTAATTTGAAGCAGCTTCCAAAACACGCAACCGCTCTTCAATCTCTGTCAGCTCCAGCGTTCGCCTGAAGCTATCAATAAGCCCCATTACACGCGTTGCTTCGATTGGGGTTAGCTCACCCTCACTCACGGCCCTAAGAACGCTTCCAGCCGCTGCTGCGGCGTCCAGCGCGTTGTGCATATTTGGCATAGAAAATGTTATGCTAGCATCTTTAGGTGGAGGTGCTATCCGATCCATACAAAGCCTCAGGCCAATGCTATCGCCTTCCAATGCTTTCTTGATGGCAGTTTGAGTTAATGCTTCTGCTTGGCCTTGTAGGAGACTTTCAATGGCAAGCGTAGTCTTATTTCTGGAGCCACGCGGTCTGCCAGAGTTACCTGTTGAGAATTGGCCAGCCGTATTTCTACCGTTTTTCATATGTTATAATATAACAAAAATCAAAATCTTAAACACCTTAAAAAGCTATCTAGGGAAATTAAAAATTCTTAATGTTTTAAATTGATACTTGAGTGTTGGCCAAACAACGTGTTTTTTAGTGTCAAATGGAGAGTACACATGTTGAAAAACACTACATTTAATATTGTTGCGGCTACCGCATGTATTTTTCCCTTAGCCCTTAACGCTGAAGGCAACTTCTTCACTGATAAACTTCCGTCGATTGTGAAAAACATCGCAGAGGGTGTTGAGGTTGGTAAAGGCGAAGAGGCAACA
>RFXU01000236.1 GCA_009921505.1 Flavobacteriaceae bacterium | reverse complement strand
ATTTAGAGATACCTTTTTTTTTAAATAATTATTCAACCTTTTAAAATTTTTACAATGCCAAAAAAAAGATTAATAGTGCCTCTATTATCTGTCATACTTTTTTTTTCATGTAATAAAGATGACATTGATTCAAACCAACAATTTGTCGATTTAGGTCTAAGTCCTTCTGCCAATGCAGAATTGGGTTGCTCTTACCTTAATTGGAATCCAGCTCCTGATTTCCGAGTTGATTTGTGTTGTTTCCCTGATGCAGCCGCTATCAATATTGATAATTCAATTCTATCACAATTACACGGGGACCTGCGAGATGCCGTTGCCTACATGGATATGAACAATGATGGGCAAACAGACATTTTCATGGCAACAGGAGAATTTCTAAATGAGCAAGAGAAGAGTTGCTTTGTTATTCTCAAGGACCCTAGCGATCCAAATGGTAGCTCTGATGGTTGGAGTTACAATTCAGATCCTTTTGATGGAAACTTACCACCTGCAACCCATGCCAGGAAAACGATAAAGGCAGATTTCAACGGAGATGGCCTTATGGATATGCTGGTGTTTGACCACGGGTTTGACAGTGATCCTTTTCCGGGCAATAACCCTAAGCTGATATTGCAGGATTCGCCTGGCCATTTCTCGTGGCAAAAACTTACCCAACGCACAGGGTTTCATCATTGTGGCGCATCTGCAGATATAGACCACGACGGCGACCAGGATGTTTTTGTAGGCGGGACTGAGCAGTTTTTTCTCATAAACGATGGCAATGCTAATTTTCAGGTAGTTACAGACCGTTTTGACCCGCAGATCACCGCCACCGATACCGCGGAGATGCGCGATGTGGACCAGGATGGTTATGTCGATCTCCTTGTGGCAGGTAGAGAAGGTCAGTCAGTCAGTTATATCCAAAACGAAGAGCCCCGCATACTTTGGGGTAACAGTAGTGGTGCGTATAAGCTTGAAGAAAGCACCTTGCTTCCACCCGTGGCAGGTTATGGTACCACTGTAGATTTTGATATGGAAGACATTGACAATGATGGAGATATTGACCTCATTCTTAACCGTACTGGTGGTCCCGATAATCTGTATCAAGGTGTACGAGTGCAACTGATTGTCAATGAGGGTAATCGCATGTTTGTAGATGCTACCGGGAATATTGATACCCCAGGAAATGCTACTGATGACTGGATTACTTGGCTTCGAGTGCAAGATATGGATGGAGATGGTGACCTCGATATATTTTCTGATAATTTAGACAGTGATAGACGCATTGACCTCATAAATGATGGAAATGGAAACTTTACTAGACAGTAAACACTCGTCGTAACTCTATCTAAACTTTATTCAGACGTAGTTTAGCTAAACTGTAAAGCAGCCAAAAACAACAATTTATTGCAAAGCCAGTAATGGCGAGAAACAATTAATTTCAGCTACTGAAAATCAAGAGCATTTAAAAAATGAAGTCATTCAATAAATAAAAAATGGCCACACTATTAAGTGTGGCCATTTTGTTTTTCTTGTAGCGAGAGCGAGACTTGAACTCGCGACCTCCGGGTTATGAATCCGACGCTCTAACCAGCTGAGCTACCTCGCCAAAAATGCACTGTTTTTCAGTGCGTGCAAATATAGAAACAAAATAAAGTATGGCAAATGCTTGAATGTGTTTTTTAGCGCGTCTAAAAATTACGTAAAAATAATTCCTGCAGTTTTTGGCAAAATAGAATTAATATCTATATTGCTTCACTGCTAAAAATCAACTATGGAGCGCAAGATAAAATACGAGATGGAATTCCCGATACATGTATCCCCATCGCTCTTATACCAATATATTTCGACGCCTTCAGGAATGAGTGAGTGGTACGCTGATAATGTAAATTCTCGAGGACAACTCTTTACGTTTATTTGGGAGGGAAGCGAGGAACAGGCTAAGCTTTTAGGGAAAAAAAGTGGTGAGCGCATAAAATTCAGATGGCTCGATGACGAAGATACGGACTACTTTTTCGAACTAAGAATTCAAGTCGATGACATTACAAAGGACGTTTCTTTGATGATCACTGATTTTGCCGAAGAAGACGAAGTTGATGAAGGGAAGATGCTTTGGGAAAACATGGTCTCTAATCTTAAACACGTTTTGGGCAGTGCCTAGAGCATATTGACTTATCTTTGCGCCACCCAAGGGTGGCTTTTTTTATGATAAATTTTAACGGAACGATACACGAACAAGAAGAAATAATGCCTGGCCTACATAATCGAGGTCTGCATTATGGCGATGCTCTTTTTGAGACCATGAAAGTGGTGGGGCGTCGCATTTTATTTGCCGAAGCCCATTATTTTCGTTTGATGGCCTCTATGCGCTTAATGCGCATGGAAATTCCGATGCATTGGACCCCTGAATTCTTCCAAAGTGAGGTCAATAAGACGCTCAAAGGACAGGGCGGCCATTCAATTCATCGTGTAAAAATACTCGTTTGGCGTGATTGGGGTGGTCGATATACGCCACAATCAGAAGGGGTTTCCTATGCCATTTTTTCAGAATCTTTATCGCGCGCCCCTTACATACTTGAGGATACAGAGTACAAAGTGGA
>RFXU01000235.1 GCA_009921505.1 Flavobacteriaceae bacterium | reverse complement strand
GAGTCCTGAAATGTTCGTTTTTGCTGTGGTTGAATATAGTGTGGATGGTTACTCTCTTCCGCTTCGGATTTTCTCGACCCGCGAAAAGGCTAATAATTTCATTGTAAATTCACGTGAAGCCTATCTGGACCGCTTTCTGTCGGTGGTTGAATATATTGTGGACGAATTCTAATACTTGACAAATGTTAAAATCCAAAAAACAAAAGTGGTCTAAGTCTGGGTCTGGGTCTGGGTCTGGGTCTTGGTCTGGGTCTTGGTCTGGGTCTTGGTCTAAGTCTGGGTCTGGGTCTGGGTCTAGGTCTTGGTCTAAGTCTGGGTCTGGGTATGAGTCTGGGTCTTGGTCTTGGTCTTTTTCTTGGTCAGGTAAAGATTCTGGTTGACATTTACCGAATAAAAGCGTATTATTACTCCATACTGATTGATACGGAGATACCAAATGCAAAAACTGTCCAAAAAGACTACCCGCGAATTGTCCAAACTGTTCAATTCCTGCTCGGTTTTTACTACCATGGCTAAGGATGCGATTCGGGAAGAAAACTACGATTTGGGTGAAAGAGCCATGGTGTGGCACAATGAAGCGGCTAACGAATTGGCCAAGTATGGAATCTCGGTTGTCAAATTTAACGTGGGAAATCGATAATGACCGTCGCAAATATCGCATATATCGCATCCAAGGGTAACCTGAAACTGTTTTCCCTTGGCAATTACCAGTATCAAATCTGCAAATTCACCAATGGCAACGTGAACACCGTCAAAAACCTCTATGGCTATGACCTTGACCGTGCGTTGGACACTCTGAAAGCGATGGGCTAATGGTCGAAAATCTTAAAGTGGCTCTGATGGTAGCCGTGGTGCTGCCGGTTGCATGGTTTTCATTGTGCGTCCTGTTCAGTCTTGGCGGCGGTATGTGATTGAACAGTGAAAATATGGTGGAAATAGTCGGAAATAGTCGGAAATACAGTCACCAGAGTCTCATCCAAGCAGGTCTACTTGTGCAAAGCAACCTTATGGTATCGAATGGACGGATTTTTTTCGGTATGGACGGATTCTAAAATTTTTTTTCGGCCAAAACGGTCTCGGAATTTTTTTTCTGCCAAAAAACACATAAAATAGACGAAATAATATGGCATATAAAACAACAAGGCATAAGACCGGTAAAAATACATACACTACTCGGACATACAATACAAAAACGGGTAGGACGCGAACAACATATACTACAAAACCTTCAAAGGGACACACATATTCTGTATCGACAAATAAAAATGGTTCATACAGACAGTCACGGTCATACAAAGATAGTTCTGGATTTGTTCACCGAACGTCAAAAAACAAAGTAAATCCTGTTGCTAAGATTAAAAGAATAAAAAATACAACTAATTCAGCATATAAAAATTGGAATAGTGTATCAAGGAGTAGAAGGAGTTATAATTCTGGTTCGGCTAATGCTGGTGAATGGTTAATTCTATTGATTTTTGGTATTTTTGTTGTTATCAAATGGATTATTAAATCTCCTCTGTTGTTTTGGTATATGGGCAAGGCTTGTATCATTAAAACACCCGAGGAAATTGGTAAATTTTCGTATTATGCACGTGTTTTTGGACTTTCGCTGTTCTATTTCTATCTTTTCATATTGGCAGTCTATCATATTTTCAAATAATATCAATAACTTACGGTCTCTATTGACATTATACACATTATTTGTTATACTGACGTTGAAATAATTACTCAATAAGGTTTTTTAATGAAATATATCGCTTCTTTTGCACTATTGATTTTCTGGATTGCGGGTATCGTTATCGCAAAGGGCTTTTGGTCGACGTTTTTTGCTATTATTGTTCCTATCTGGGCTTATTATCTGTGGGCTTATTATCTGACAATTGAAATGCTTATCATCAAATTTATTGGACTATAACATGAAAACTCTGAAATTCTCTAAAAATAGCTGGCATTATAAACTTGCACGATTTGGTGATGAATTTGAATGTCGTGATTTGTCAAATATCTGCTCCTATACACGTGCATTTCTCTGGGGCACACTCCTCTTCTCTCTTTTTACTGTGTTTATTCTTGGTGTCATCGTTATGCATGGCGAAGCAATCGGCTATGTCGCTGCAATGATTGCTCAGGGAACATGGATTATACCTGATACTTTCGCAGGCGTTTGTCTGATGCTATATTGCGCTCTTTTCACTATCTGGTTTTTTGCTCGCGCACACATAATCGTCACTGAACATGAATTTAAAGAGGATAACTTTATTATCAATGCATACCATTCATTCAAAGACAAATATTGTGTTCGTGTTGAGGTAAAAGATGAAGTTTAAACATGCAAAACATGGCGATACAATACCATGGAAAAGAAAATTCGCACTGTTACCCAAAACAGTCTGGAGTAGTAGCGACGGAAGAACATATACAGTCTGGTTTGATTATTATTTTGAAAAGAAAACTTATCGTGTAAAAAAACGCCCCACTAAATTTGGTTATTCAATCGAATGCGGTGATTGGGATACTTTTCGTAAAATGGAAATCGAATGAACGAAAAACTTGAAAATGCTTTGCTTGAAAAATATCCTT
>RFXU01000234.1 GCA_009921505.1 Flavobacteriaceae bacterium | reverse complement strand
GATTGCAACTGGATGGGTTCCATTTTTCATTCTTTGGGAATTTCCACGGCCTGTATTGTTCATGACGCTTCCTACCGCTACGAACCGAAAATAATTGATGCCACTTGTGCGTATTGCTGAATGGAGGCGGCAAAGTTAACTACAAATGTACTCAGTGCGCGGATCTTGTTACCACCATCGCTTTGATTGTTAAGCGCATCCTCGTAGCGCTTTTTCATCAGCTTCCCAGAACCAGTTGCAGTCACAGTTTCCAAGCCATTCAATGTCTCAACGAGCACAGCCTGTTTATTCATCCCAGATTCCACTGAGCCTTTGGTGATACGCGCCAGGAATGGTTGTATTCCTAAACCAACGATAATGACGAGCGGCACAGCTAAAAGTGGGACATAAGCTAAAGGGCCTGCTATCAAGTAGATCACGTAAATGAAGAAAAAGACAAATGGGAGGTCGATCAAAATAACAAGCGTGGATGAGTTAAAAAATTCACGAAGTGTTTCAAATTCACGAATAGTTCCAGCCATTGCACCTGTCTTTTGACGTTGCTCTGCAGGCGTGAGTGTTAAAATTCTGTCAAACAGACGCCTCGAAATTTCCAAGTCGGCACGCTTACTTGCCACATCGATAAATTTGGCGCGCAGGCTCTTAATAAGGAAATCAAAACCTAATGCAATAATCACGCCAATACTCAAAGCAATAAGCGATTCAAAAGCGCCATTCGGAATAACTCGATCGTAAACCGTCATTGTGAATAGCGACGTAGTGAGGGATAAAAAGTTGGAGACCATTGCTGCAATCATGACTTGAACGTAAAGCCACTTGCTTTTGCGAAACGCGCTAAAAAACCAGTGGCCACTGCGCTCTTCTCGTTCTCGCTTGTTCAATGCTTTCGCCAAAATTACATATCCGGAGAACGTTTTCTGGAAGTCTTCGACCTCGATTACGTCCGCCTTACCCTTACCGTCGGTTTGCGTAACAGAAATCAGTCCATCCTCAGGTGGGGCAAGAACAACGACTGCTGATCCATCTCGATTGAAGGCAATGAGTGGAAAAAAATCTTCGCCGAGTTTATTTATCTTGAGACTGCCAAAGCTCGATTTAAAACCCAAAGAAGACAGAGCGCTCACGGCCTGGTGAGGGCCAAATGCCTCGTGTGGCATTTCCACTGCGTCGCGAATTGCTGCAGCGCTTTTGCGCACGCCATTATGCCTTAACAGAGACCGCGTTGCTGAGATCAGAGATTGATCGTTGTAGTCCATCGGGCTCGATGTACCCTCTGAAGTTTCATCGGCGTGCACTTCATTTGCTTCAACTTTTTTTGGTTCAATTTTACCGAGCGGTTGGCTCTCTAGAACCTCCGCATCCTCAACCTTTGGCGTTTGCGAAGTCTCAGTCATGTCACATACCTGTTTCTTGAAATCATTGCGTTCCTACTTCATGAAAACACAAACGGCAACTGCTTTCGGGACAACGACTTGCAATTACACGCAGAACACGTTTTAAAAGTTCAAAACAGCAAGGCGCGAAAATGATAGTTTTTCCGGAAATCTCCCCCGAAATTTTTTCTGTTAACATTGGTGGATTAGAATTTGCGCTACGCTGGTATGCTCTTTCTTATATAGCGGGCTTTTTCATTGCGATCTGGATCATGAAGTTTTTCACATCTCGCGATCGCTTGTGGCGGTATAACACGGGTCCGATAGAGCGAGATGAAGTCGATAATCTAATCACTTACCTCATCCTAGGTGTGATAATTGGCGGACGCTTGGGGTACGTGGCGTTCTACAATCTAAATTACTATGTGGCGCATCCGGTGGATATAATCCGTGTCTGGGATGGCGGCATGTCATTTCATGGTGGCTTTTTGGGGGTTGTTTTTGCCGCTGCCCTTTATTTTTACAGGCATGGTATCATCCTTTGGTCGGGAGCAGATTTGATTGCTTTGGCCACGGGACCGGGTCTTATGCTCGGCCGAATCGCAAATTTCATAAATGCAGAGCTTTGGGGAAGGCCCACGGATGTCGCGTGGGGCGTTGTTTTCCCAGGCGAGCGCGCTCAAGACTGCGTGGGCGTTATCGGTGATTGCGCACGACACCCGTCCCAACTTTACGAGGCAGGGCTAGAGGGCCTGCTACTCTTCGTTGTTTTGGTGACAATAGCATTCCTGGGGGCTCTACGCCGTCCAGGTGTGGTTACCGGGGCCTTTCTCGTTATATATGGATCTAGTAGATATTTTGTCGAATTTTATCGCGTGCCCGACGCTCAGTTTTTCTCTGAAACAAATCCCTACGGCTTTGCATATCAATTCGGCGACCTCGGCGTTACCATGGGCCAGACACTGTCAATACCGATGATTGTGGTAGGTCTATTAATTGTCATAGCAAAGTTCTTCAGGGGAGCGAAGATTTAGTTCAATGCGGCTCCTAAAAGTTTTATTAGTCTTACTTCTGTTTATGTGCATTTCTTGGGGCGGTGTGCTTATTTTTGGGCCGTCACTGATTAAGTTAGCGCTTGATCAAATGGCCCCAGGTGTAATCAATGTGCAGCGCCTGCACATTTCTCCTAAGCTTGAAGTCTCAGCAT
>RFXU01000233.1 GCA_009921505.1 Flavobacteriaceae bacterium | reverse complement strand
GCTTCATTCAATAGAAGTACTGAAAGAATTGTACTGAAGATAGGAACGAGGTTTGCATATAAGCCGGAAGAGTTTGGCCCGATCACATCGACGCCCCTCATAAAGAAAATTTGCGATAAAAATGACGGCACAAAAGCAATATAAGCAATGATCAATAGCCCATTTTGCGATGGGTAAACTGATTTGAAAAATATAGCTTCAATTATAACAAGCGGTAGCGTCATCAAAAGTGCTGCAATCGAAAAATAAGCCATCATCACTGTACCACTAATGTTCGGCCGACCTTTCAAACCAACAGTATACCCCGCATAAAATATGCATGCGGTGAGCATCAAGAGATCACCTATATTTACGCTCAAAGATAAGATTTTAATGGGTTGCCCCTTTGTAATAATAAACACCGCTCCCGCAAAGGTGAGACAGAGTCCTACGATTTGCAATTTCGTTATCTTGATCTTCCAGACTAAGAGTGAACCCAGCAAAATCATAGCAGGCATTATACTCTGAATAATGCCGAGATTTAGCGCAGTGGTATAATGCGCAGACATGTAAAATAATGCGTTGAACACACTCAACCCAAGACCGCCCATCAATAGGACCCAGATCAACCTTGATTTTACAAGTGGCCAAGCGATCTTCATCGGTTTCCAATAAAGAAAACAGAGGAGCGATGCGACAATTACCCAGCGAACAAAAATAAGCATCATGGGAGAAACTTCTCCAACCGCGAGCTTACTGGCTATTGTATTCGTACCCCATCCAAAGGCTGCGAGCGCGAGTAAAATCGATGCTTTTGTACGGTCAGTGAAAATCAATTGTGTATACATATTATATGAAACCTAAACCATGCCGATGCCAAAATCACGGCGCATTATTATTGTCAGTATGTAGTGCCATGCCAGTCGAAACTGGCATCGGAATATGTGACGAGATATGTTGTTTTTGTATATGCTCTCGATAAACAGCATATACACCACCCAAAAAAATCAACAGCATACCTAGCCAAGACAAAAGCTCCGGCCACTCACCCCAAATATATATTCCCCAAATTACGCTGACAGGGATCGCAACGTACTCAAAAGGCGCAACCAACGAGGCTTCAGAGTTTCGATACGCATATGATGAGCTAATAGACAAAAACAGTACAGTTAAGGCACAGATGGTCAGATACAGACATTCTGTGAAACTCAGCGCGCGCGTTGAACGCAGCAAAAAATCGATCGACTGGTTATCAGACACTTGCCAATTACCAAAAATATTGAAAAACAATAGTGGAAACGATGAAATAAGATAACAAAAATGTTGGATGGTTATAAGGGCGGGCAAGTCTCCAACCGACTTTAAGCTCCGTGTCATCACTTGAAACAGTGCATAGCTAATTGCAGCGCCCAACGCAAAGAACATTTCAATCTGATATGAAGCAGTTCCCGGACGCATTATAACCAATACGCCGATTACGGAAATTATAATCGCAGATATGCGATGTGTGCCTATTTTTTCTTTCAATATAATTGCCGATAATAATGTGATCATTATAGGTGATAGAAAGAAAATCGAAACAACAATGGAGATTGGTAGGCTCGCAAGTCCTAAAAAATACAAATACATTGCAACAACAAGACACATCCCCCTCAGAGTAAATAAAATAATTGATTTCATGTCTAACGCTACGATCGATCGCCAACCTCGCATAAATAAAATAACCATTAACAGCGAAATAATCGCGCGAACCGCTACAATTTCAGCCAAGGGCAAACGTTCACTCATAATTTTGATCAGCGCGTCATTTAACGGAATAAATGACATGCCCAATACTAATAAGACGATCGAGCGCGTAGTTTGCGTTCCGTATTGTTCAAGTCTTTGAAACATCACCATTCCTTATTACGCAAAAAGATTTTAACATTTATTTTAGATCAACAAGATCCACAAATTCCGGTTCAAACACGACTATCAATGACACTTAAGATCAAACGTGTAAAAAACGTCTAAAACTTTGCTCCCATAGTAATAATTAATTTTTTCTTTTCCCTCGAAAAAATGCCCTGCAGTATGCAGGGCATGCAGTAGAGGTAACGACTAGACCTCAGGAGAACTGTCACTGAGACAGCTAAAATAATTCTGAATCACTTCACCACAGAAAGCAATCATTTTAAGACTTAAAATTCAGAAACACTGACCTTGGCTTACCTGAGTAATGTTTTAAAGCATGACAGAATGTAATATCGAACCACCAATGGTGCTCATAATTACTAAGTCTTACCAAATGTAATCATAGGGCAATATCTTTTGATAGCCGACACTGATGTGAAAGGTTTGGGGCTGTTTATAATGACCAATTTGCATTTAGAATTTGTGATCGCAAAAAAGCTAATCTTCATTTTGACAATCAAAAATACCGCCACATGATATTAACGCCACAATAGGTCTACCCTAAAGAAAACAATAAAACCGCTGTAATCAGTTTTTAAAAATATGCGACTTAATAAACTTTCTATAACAGTCGGCCCTCAATTATTATTGAGGGCCTTTCCTGTTGGACTGTTATGCAAACCTATCGGGAGGAGGTGATAGATTTTTTAG
>RFXU01000232.1 GCA_009921505.1 Flavobacteriaceae bacterium | reverse complement strand
AACGCTCAGAAAGTGTCTTAACCACACCAGCAATCGTATTTCCGCCGCTTTTAAGGGCTGAAATAACATTTTTGGCAGGAGATTGAAGTAAGCCAACGATCTCACCAATAAGCTGGTCTTTAGACTTAATGTCAACCAAGGCATCGAGTTGACCATCCCCAATATAAACGGCTTCTTCAACAAAAGCCCCTTTTAAAATCGGACGATCTGATTTCTTACGAAAATCCTTGATTACTTTTGCAGGAGCATTATTTACCTCTGCAATCATTATTGATGTATTACCCTTAAGAACTGATGGTAAATCTCCAAAGTCCTTATCCGAAGACTCCATGGCTTTAGCCAATAGTGTATTCTTTACTACATTCAATTTTACACCGGCCTTAAAACAAGCGCGACGTAAGTTGGACGTTGCCGTAGCATCAAGTCCCGAAATATCAGCCAAATAAATGGTTGAATTATCGGCGAGCTGGGCAGTCAACTGTTCAATTACTAATGATTTTTCTTCTCTAGTCATTTCTTACGGTTTTACTACTCAGCAAATCTCTTAGCATCAATGGATACACCAGGACTCATAGTACTTGACATGAATATACTCTTGATGTATACACCTTTTGCTGCTTGAGGCTTAAGCTTCACAAGGGTTGTAATTAATTCTTTTGCGTTTCCGGCAATTTTATCGGCATCAAAAGATGCTTTTCCAATTGCAGCGTGAACGATTCCGGTTTTGTCAACTTTGAAATCGATTTTACCTGACTTCACATCAGAAACTGCCTTAGCGACATCCATTGTTACCGTACCAGTCTTAGGGTTTGGCATTAAACCACGTGGACCTAAAATACGTCCGAGAGGGCCCAATTTACCCATAACACTTGGCATGGTCACGATGACATCGACATCAGTCCATCCTCCTTTAATTTTATCGAGGTATTCGTCTAATCCGACGAAGTCTGCTCCTGCCTCCTTAGCCTCAGCTTCCTTATCTGGAGTTACTAAAGCCAAAACCTTAACGTCTTTACCTGTTCCGTGAGGAAGAGTTACCACACCGCGCACCATTTGGTTTGCTTTACGTGGATCGACGTTTAGGCGGACAGCAAGGTCTACAGACGCGTCAAAATTAGCGTTTGTAATTTCCTTTACTAAAGCAGAAGCCTCAGAAAGAGAGTAAGCCTTATTGGGCTCAATCTTTGCCGCAGCTTCTTTTTGCTTTTTTGTTAATCTTGCCATTGTATAGATTATTTTTCTTAATTAAAAAGGTGCAGTACCTCTCACTTTAACTCCCATAGAACGCGCAGTACCGGCTACCATTTTCATAGCAGACTCGATGGTAAAAGCGTTCAAATCTGGCATCTTATCTTCGGCGATTACCTTGATTTGATCCCAAGAAATGGTGGCCACTTTTTTAATATGCGGTTCTCCAGAGCCCTTCTTTACCTTAGCAGCTTCAAGGATTTGCACAGCAGCCGGTGGGGTTTTAATGACAAAGTCAAAAGACTTGTCTTTATAAACCGTAATCGCGACTGGTAATACTTTACCTTGTTTATCCTGCGTTCTGGCATTGAATTGCTTGCAGAACTCCATGATATTAACTCCTGCAGCACCTAAAGCGGGTCCTACTGGTGGAGACGGATTAGCCGCTCCTCCACGGACTTGCAACTTTACAATTTTACCTACTTCTTTTGCCATTTTTTAAAATTTAAAAACCGGTTTTTCTATTTTTGGAAGCTTAGAAAAAACCTATTATAGCGTAACAATTAAACTTTCTCTACTTGCATATAGCTTAATTCGAGTGGTGTTTTTCTTCCGAAAATTTTCACCATGACTTCAAGCTTGCGTTTTTCTTCATTGATCTTTTCAACGTTTCCATTGAAACCATTGAATGGACCATCAATTACTTTGACCGTTTCACCTATAATGAACGGTATATTTATACTTTCATCTTGGACAGCCAATTCATCCACTTTACCTAACATACGATTCACTTCGCTTTGTCTTAAGGGCACTGGCTCTCCTCCTTTAACTTCACCTAAAAACCCAATTACACCATTAATGGCGCGAATAATATGCGGGATTTCGCCGGACAAATTTGCTTGGATCATGATATAGCCAGGGAAATAAACACGTTCCTTGTTAATCTTTTTTCCATTGCGAATTTGAATCACCTTTTCGGTAGGCACCAAAACTTGTTCGATGTACTCCTCCAAGTTCAAACGACTGATTTCCGTTTCTATATAGGACTTGATTTTATTCTCTTGCCCACTTACAGATCGGACTACATACCACTTCTTATCGCTTTTGGTCTCTGACATAATCCTAATTAGGCTTTAATCCATTGGAAGTACTGACCAACTACACCGCTAAAAACGGTGTCTACACCCCATATGGCTAACGCAAGAATAACAGAAAATGCAGCAACTACCACTGTAAGTTTTTGTGCCTCAGACCATGGGGTCCAAGTCACATGATTCTTGAGTTCGTTATATGATTCTTTGATATAGTTTATCATGGCCTATTATTTTTTTTCACTGCTTTGGGCAGGGCTCCAGCACGGGTTGAGAGACTCGAACTCCCGACACCTGGTTTTGGAGACCAGTGCTCTACCAACTGAGCTAA
>RFXU01000231.1 GCA_009921505.1 Flavobacteriaceae bacterium | reverse complement strand
GTGGAGCTTATCTGCGGCTGCGTTGGTCAGCGTCGCTCCCTTAGTTTTGGTCGCGTTTATTGTTGAACGCTACTTGTCAAAGGGTAACCTGTCTGGAGCGCTAAAATAATGTCACTTATCGCATCAAATCTCAGTTTTAAGCCCGGTAACGAGTATCACTTGGATGACGTCTGCTTTGAAATGTCGAAAGGACAAATCTACACCATTTTAGGGCGTACTTTGGCCGGAAAAACTACGTTACTAAAAACTTTGGCGGGTCTCATTTCGCCTGACAAGGGCACTTTGACATTGGACGATCGTGACTTTGGTTCAATTCCAGTCTGGAAACGTGAAGTCGCTATGGTTTATCAACAATTCATCAACTACCCACATTTGAGCGTATACGAAAATATCGCATTTCCCCTGAAGCAACGGCGCTTACAGTCTGATCAAATTAAAACGCGCGTTATGAAAGCACTTCAGCAGGTTGGTTTAGATGGTTTTGAAAATAGAAAAATCCAAGCTCTTTCGGGTGGTCAACAGCAACGCGTGGCTCTAGCGCGATCTTTAGTAAAAGAAGCAAGCGTTATCTTGCTCGATGAACCGCTCGTAAATTTGGATTATAAATTACGAGAGCAACTCAGAGAGGAATTTAGAAACATCTTCTCTTCAGAAGCATCAAAGGACTCGATTTTGATTTATTCATCGACGGACCCTGTTGAGGCAATGCAACTTGGTGGGCAAATTTTTGTTATGGACGAGGGTCGTATTTTGCAACAAGGCACCTCCAAAGAGGTCTATGAGAATCCTAACTGCACCAAAGTAGCCCAAATCACAAATGACCCAGCTATGAACTTGTTCGCAGGTAGGGTTGAGGATGGCAAGATAATTTTAAGTCCTGAGATTGTGCTTGAACTACCTCAACATTGTAAAGGATTGGCAACAGGATCTTATATATTTGGGATGCGTGCTGCAGGAATTACGTTAAATCAGACGGGCTTTCCATTTAGTGTAGAACTCTCCGAAATCAGTGGATCTGAAACGTTCTTACACCTTCGGCATGAAATGATCGGGGTAGTTGGTTTATTGGATTCAGTGCAAAACTTTAACACTGGTGAAGTTGTCCGCGTACAGTTTGATACCCTGCAATTGTATGTATTTGACCAAGATGAACAGTTAGTGTCTTCACCTTATCGTGGATTAGAATAATGGCTAAAATTGAACTCCAAAACATTGCGCATTCATACAATCCCCAAGCGCCGGAACAAAATTATGCATTAAACCCATTTAACATGACTTGGGAGGATGGTGGGCGGTACGCTATTTTAGGTCCTTCAGGTTGTGGCAAAACAACGATGTTGAACATTATGTCAGGCATCGTTCAGCCTTCCGAAGGTAATCTATTATTTGACGGGGTGGACGTAACAAAGCTTTCCACATCTCAGCGCAATATTGCCCAAGTTTTTCAGTTTCCTGTAATATATGGCACAATGTCAGTGGAGCAAAATTTAGCGTTTCCTCTAGTATGTCGGAATTATGAAAAACCCGCGATTGATGCCAAAGTTAATGAAGTTGCTGAAGCATTAGGGCTAAAAGAATTACTCAAAAAATCAGCAAACCGACTTACAGCTGACCAAAAGCAATTAATCTCATTAGGACGGGGCCTCGTCCGTGACGATGTTGCAGCAGTTTTAATGGATGAACCTCTGACGGTGATTGATCCAGATCTAAAGTTTCGCCTCAGAAGGCAGTTAAAAGAAATCAATCAAAAATATCGTTCAACATTAATTTATGTCACTCACGACCAAAATGAGGCAATGACTTTTGCGGAGAAAGTAATTGTGATGGATGCTGGACGTATTGTGCAAGTTGGCACACCAAAAGAGCTTTTTGAAAGACCTAAAACAACATTTGTTGGTTATTTCATTGGGGCACCTGCGATGAATTTTTTTCGATGTGAGAGGGATGGTGCTTATTCCTTGAGATTTGGAGGCAACACCATTACGACACAAACTAATCTGTCAGATGTGAGTTCTTCTCAGCTAAAATTAGGCATTAGATCTGAGTACATAAAAATCGTTGATGCCGTTGGTCAAAACACGATATCTGTTCAGGTGCAACGAGTAGAGGACTTAGGTAATCATAAGCTAGTTTCTGCTGTAGCTAATGACCTGGAAATTAAAGTCAAAGTACATCGCGATACTGCTATACCTGCTGAATATGTACATTTGGATTTTCCCGCTGAGAACTGCTGCGTTTACGCCGATGAAACACTCGTGGAAAATTAGACCTGTTACCTTTCCAAAACGCATGATGAGGCAATCTTAGATGAAAACTACCTTAGTGAGTGGAGACGATTGCCTAACTGCGTGCAATTAAACAAGGTCGCCCCTTTTGTTACTTTGGGGTTAGCGCAGAGATAAACTTATGTATAAAAGTTTAGAGATTACTCAATAGATATGATGTCTTGCCGATACGGTAAGGACTAGCAATTTTGCAATAAAATGTTGTTGTTCGAACCAATAGTAGGCACTTTAGTAAATCCTGCTCCCACAACCAAACTTAAGAAAATAAATAAAGTCACGTAACGCTAATGAAGCTTTACACACGCTAGATCGACGCTGAAAAATTGCCGCGT
>RFXU01000024.1 GCA_009921505.1 Flavobacteriaceae bacterium | reverse complement strand
CAGCATTATTTGGATCCTGAACCTGAGCATTCATTTCTTTGGTAATTAGGGTCTGGGCGTGTACTAAAAAATCACCCATTTCGAGCCCATCTTCAGGCGTGGTGCTAACGATACTATCATCATGCAGGTTTACTGTAATTGGTGAGCTTAAGCCCGTCGATTTGCCGTCACCAGATGACAATTTTAGGTCAATTGTAAACGTACTATCTTCGCCCTCAGTGAGCTGAATTTTTTTGTCATCGCCAAAGGCGTCACGCAAAGCAACTTCAACTGCAGCTGCCAGTTGTTCACCATTATATGTGCCAGGAGGAATATCGATCGATACCGGACCACTATTGTCGACATCAACCAGTAGAAAATCTTTTCCCCAGAATGTTCCAGGAATCGGGCTCTGCACATTGTTCAGTGACTGATATTCCATAGTACGCTTGAACTGCATTGGATCAGTTACGATTTCAACAGTGCGCCCGTCACCAAGATAAGTTTCAAGCCCCAGACCAGTCAACATTGCAGGCGTGGAAGCTTGAGGTTCTCCGAGATCATCGGCGCGATAGAGCGGCGATCCCTTGCCCTCAAGGATATAAGCGGGGTCCGATGGTGTCGATGTTTGCTGACCAAATTTGTCAATAAATTGAGCGACCCCTTTTGAATTAGTTGCACGCGTTAGCGTAGGAGTTAACTCCACACCATCGACAAACATTTTTGTGTCATACTTAAATGTCTGATCAATAGCGGTCGGATCCTGTGTTTTAATATAATAGACAGTAGCCGATTTAGGATTTCCGGCACTGTCGAAGATGGTGACTGATGAAGATGCAGAGTATGTTGATGGATCATTTGCATCGAAGTCGACATCGGCCGCGATTACCTCTGAACTTGATGGTAAATTAACACCCATACTGATATTTTTCGTTGCCTCTGGCGAGCCAAATGTTGCAGAAAGCTGCATTTTTGTCGCGCCTTCTAGAGTTTTATCAGAGACCGCTCCCCCAGTGTCGACTGGATATCCCAGAAGAAACTGTCCAGCGCTATCGACGATATAACCCTCATCGCTCACATTGAAGGAACCGTTACGCGTAAATACGACTTGGCCAGAATTGCCGCTCGCCTGAACGGCAAAAAATCCCTGCCCGGAGATAGCCATATCTAGGGTATTTGTAGACTGGGTAATATTACCTTGCGAAAACTGTTGTGTTATCGATTTGGTCATCGTTCCCGCACCCACTGCATTCGTTTGAAGTGGCGTCGAACCAAAAATGTCACCAAACTCTGTCCGGCTCTTTTTAAAACCAGTAGAACCAACGTTCGCAATATTGTTGGAGGTGGAAGATATGTCAGTTTGAGCGGCTTTTAGGCCAGTTAGCGCGGTGTAAAACGACATTTTATAGCTCCTGCTACGATAACTTAAATTTGTGTGGTTAATGCATAATTTGTGCCAATTGCGCGTGAATTTTTCATTATCTGAAATTTACTGCTGATGTCACATCAAGATCGCCATAATTTTCTACGTTCAGAAGTACCTTCTTATCAGCGCCAGTCCCCACCGAAGCTGAGATGACCTTCGAGAAAATTGATGGGCTTAATTGCTCCGGGCCGTTGCCAGTGTCTATCACTGCCTCAATTTTTATGGACTTGGACTTATTGAGTGTTTCTTGCGGGATGGATTTCCAGGCAAAACCAATCAATCCTGACGGCTTTGGTCCTAGTTCCTCTGAATACAGTTGCTCACCGGTTTCGCCGTCTAGGTATCTAATCTTAGTAGATATTGTACTTTCAGGCAAATCCAGCACACCATGCAATTCGCCATTTTCATCAGGTTGACCAAGATTACCCGGAACTAGAACTGAGTGCCCCAACAAATTTGAAGCAGTCGCAATTCTGGCTTGGTCAAATTCTTCTGCTAGTTTTTGAAGAGAAGCATTGATTTCTTGTATACCAGTCACCGTCGAGAACTGTGCCATCTGCGCGATGAAATCACCATTATCCATCGGCGCGAATGGATCCTGGTTTTGTAACTGAGTTGTCATCAATTTTAGAAAATCAGATTGGCCCAGCTTGTCGCTGTTTGCTTTTTGGGAGGCAGCCTGATCGCTAATACCAAGTTTATCAAAGAGAGCTGTACGGGCGCTATTTGGATCGATTGTAGACATGATTACTCCTTATTTCCCCATGCTAATCGTGCGCATCATCAAACCTCTAAGAGTACTCACGACTTCAACGTTATTTTCATATTGGCGTGATGCTTCCAGCATCTCGACCATTTCTTCCTCGGCATCCACAGCAGCCATGTAGATGTAACCGTCTTCATCCGCCTTAGGGTGCCCCGGCTGATATACTTTTTCGGGATCACGATCGACGGGGACAATATCTACTACATCAACTGATGAGATGCCGGTTCTCTCTAAGTCATCTTCATAAATCGTACTAAAAACTGGCTTGATTGCCCGATAAGCTTCCGTCTCACTCGAAGCGACAGATCTTGCATTGGCCAGATTACTCGCGACCGTGTTAAGGCGCACCATCTGAGCGGACATCCCGCGCGCAGCTATGTCAAAGATATTTTTAATGTCTGACATTGCTATTCACCTTTAATTGCAGACTTAAGGCCCGTTAATTTGCGATTTAAAAATTCAAGCGAAGCTTGATAACGCATAACGTTTTCCGAAAACTGCATCTGCTCAACATGCAATTCCACCGTATTTCCGTCCATTGACGGAGTTATATTTTGCCTAAAGCCAACTCCATCATTTATCGATGTGCTTACCGAATTCAAATGACGCAGGTCGTTGGTCATCAAATCACCAATTCCCATTTTCGCATTGAGCATTGATGAAAAATCCAAATCCTTGGCCTTGAAATTGGGGGTGGCCGCATTCGCTATATTCGATGCCAAAATCTCATTGCGCTTTGAACGCAAAGCCAACGCTTCTGAATGCAGCTGTAAATGACTTTGAATTGACTTCACTTTGTTTCTCTCGATATCTAGTGTTTGGCTCACTTCTTGCAAGTAGTGTGCCAAAGTTGGAGGAGTTACGATGGCCCTAGGAAATAACGGAAAATTAACACTCACGAGAGATATGATCTTACGCGAGCTGGGTGATGAGACATTCAATAGTGCAATTAAAATTGTAGACCAAAAGATCAAAACTGAAAAAGTCGCGGCAAATCGCTTAGCCTTCCTGAGTGCGAAAAGTTGGATATTGCGAAATAAATTGTATTGCGCCCTCCATGATCCGTTCACCACAACACTTGACGAAATTGAAGATGAAAGCATTTTTTCTGACGAATTCGATGATGGGCCTAACGAATTAGATATGCTCTTCGACGACACCGTGAAAATTAAAATCTTGAAGAACGTAACTTTGGATGGAAACAAAATTGCAGAAGGAACGACTGTAACCGTAAGCCGCAATAATGCTAATAAACTGATTGAAGATAAAAAAGCTGAGATTTATTAAGATTAAAATCTTTTTTGTTTATCAATAATTACTTTGTTTCAATTTCGATTTCACGTCTTAATTTTTGGATGGCAGCTGATTTAATTTGAGAAACTCGACCGGTAGTTATTGTAAGCACTTCAGCTATTTCATAAACATTTAGCTCTTCTACATAATATAATTGCAGAACCATTAATTGCTGCTCATTCAACACATCCAATTTTTGTAATAATATTTTTTCCAATTGGTCATTATATATTTTTTCTTCTACCCCTTGCTCAAACGAAAACAAGAAATCTCCATATTGTTCCATAGCCTCCTCAATACTTTGTGAGTGAGCTGCCGCAAAATCTTTTTCCCAACTTGCCAAAGTTAATTCATCTATGTTCAACTCTGCGGATATCTCTTTCGATGTTGGCATTCTGCTGAATTCTTTTTCAATTTTTTGCTTGGCGCGTTCATAATCTTGTTTACGTTTAATAGTCCCTCGACAAAGATTTGACGATTTCCTTAAATAATCAACTATCGCACCCTTAATTCGTAATCTTGCGTATGTGGCAAAAGGTACACCCTCTTTAGAGGTGTATTTTTGCGCCGCTTCAATTAAGCCAATCATGCCTAACTGTAGAAGGTCCTCAACCTCAATTACGCCTTTGACCCTAGAAGCGTAATAATATGCAATACGCTTCACAACCTCAAGATTTGCATTAATTAGCTGGTCGCGATCTAACTGTTCCAGGCTGTACCTATGCTGCATAGCCTATCCCCCACCACTAAAAAATTTAATCCCATCTGCGTTAGAAAAATTTTGTTTTTGCAATTCAGATGAAATCAGATCGAGACATTTCATAAGTTGTCGATCTGGTGTGTTTTGACTTAGAGTAATCGGCTTTCTCGCCACAATAGAGTTCTGCAAAGCATTTGACTTTGGCAACCAACCAATAAATTCTAATTCAATGTTAATGAATTTCGCTGTAGCCTTAACAAAATTATTAAATATCGTCCTCGCGTTCGCTTCAGAAGCTGCTAAGTTTACTACTATCGATACCCGTTTAACTTTTCGCTCTAAATTCATTGCCTTAATTAGCGAGTATGCGTCCATGAAACTCGTGGGTTCACCTACAAGGACAACACATATTTCGTCACATGCCGCCGCAAAATCAATTGTGGCATCAGATCCACCAGCAGGAGTATCAACCAGCAAGAAATCAGTCTCATCCCTGAGTTCATCTATCGCTCTGATTATCTTCCATCGCTTATTTTTATCTAGATTTAATAATTCAATGTGCCCTGATCCACCCGGAATAAGCTTTATTCCCGTACTTGTTTCACATAAAATTTCAGCTAATTCAGCGTCTCCATCAAGCAAATCGGCCAGTGATGCTTTAATTTTCATGTCTAACATTATATGCGAGTTTGCCATTCCAAAATCAGCGTCTAACAGTGAAACTCGAAAACCAAGTTTAGCTAATAAGATTGCGACGTTTACGCAAACAGAAGTTTTACCAACTCCTCCTTTGCCGCTTGCAAATGCTATCGACTTGACCATCAGTGTGTACTCTCGTTTTTAGCGACTTCAAGAATATGATGCTTAAGGTGCGCCACTTTTGCAGGATATATCCCAATACAATCTTGAATATTACCTGTAAAAAAGCAACACCTTAGCCCTAATTCCAAATATGCTGAAATCTCATCAAGCGATAGATCACATTGATCGAGCTTGGTTAATACTAAATATTCTTGATCAGACACTGGCTTTCGACAATTCCTTAAAACGTAGTTTCTGCTCAACCCAACACGCTCGACATTTAATATCTTATATCTAATGCCAGGGAATGTTTTATCTAACATTTCTAAATAACTATCCAATCCATCAAAATATTCGACTTCAACAATTGCCAAACCGTTTCGTGTTTGAATGTACTGTTGGTCTCTCACATTATTCAATGTTACCGAGCTAACTGCAGCGTCCAAAGCCGCAAATTCGGTTACAGATAAGTTTTCACCAACTGAATTTAACCAAAGCTTGAACTTTTCAATAAAACGCGTTTTTCCAACACCACGTCTCCCAGCTACGATGACTAATTGCGTATCATTAATCAAAGATGACGTATTGGCTACAAAAGCATTAGAGAGTTGATCCGTTAAATCTTCTAAATTATTGTTATTATTGTCTAATTTTAGTTTTTTCAGGGCGTGATTGGAAAGTCCCACCAATCTAAGTTTTTCTTCCGCTGTAAATTGCAAAGTCTCCTTTTTATTAGAGACTAATACCGCTAATTTATCGATGTTTTTGTAAAGATCCTCAAAAATTCTGTCATGCACAGCCTCTACTTTGGAATTGGTATTTCTTTTTTGATCCTTTTCCAAATAAATCTCATCTGGTGAACTAGTATACTTTTTGAGAATACTTGAAAACTCAACGACCCTATTTTCTTGTTTGAGGACGAACGGCTTTGTATCTGAGGTTTGGTAATCACTTGCGTCATCAGTGGCCACCATAACAACCTTATTTCCATTTCGCTTCGTACTAAGAATATAGGCTTCGGGACCTAATTTTAATGCTATCTCCTCCATTGCAGAAGCACTGTCTACCGCGGTAATTGTTATTTCAGCCATCGCTTAACTCCTCAACCGTCGCCTTGATCCGCAAGTTGTTCTTGCTCACCAATAGTTTGAACAATCTCAACATTCCGGTTTTCCGGTAGATCTGTAAAAGACAAAACATTTATTGAAGGCAATTGTGCACGTACAAATTTTGAAACGTGACGTCTAATTTGGGGTGCCACAATCAGGAATGTCGGCTTACCCTGAGAACTCAAACTTTCAGACACTTCATTTAAACCAGAAAGTATTTTCTTGGCTAATCCACCGTCGATGATCAACATTTTCTCATCCGAGTTTTGACGAACGGACGTTAAGATCAATTGCTCAAGGTTTGCGGCAAAGGTGACCAGGGGTAAGGTATCTTTGAATTTTATTAATCGCTGTATCAGTAGTGGAATTAGCTTCGGCCTGAGTGCTTCCGCTAGTTCAGTGCTCTGCATTTTCTGAACGTTGAGCGTGCTAACTTCGGCGAGAATAAGATGCAAATCTGAGATTGGAATTGCTTCTTCAAGAAGCCGCTGAAGCACTTGAGTTAACTGATGCAGAGGCATAATTTTTGGAACCACTGTTTGAACGAGGTTTGGGTGCGTTTTCTCCAAATTATCGATTAACGCCTGCACTTCATCTTGCCCTAACAGCTCTGACGCATAATTGTTTAAAATCTGACCAAGATGCGTAATTAAAACTGATTCAGGTTTGATGGTAATGTACCCTTTAGTTTCAGCGTCACGCTTTAGTTCTGGCTCAATCCAAACCGCATCAACACCAAATGAAGGGTCTTTGACCTTTATACCAGTAATGTCAATCAGCACATTTTCATCTGGTATCGCTAATAGCTTGTCCGGGTAAATAACATCCTCAGCAACAATTTTTTCACCTACTTTTATCTGGTACTGCGAGACATCTAAACTCAAATCGTCACGAATTCTTATTCCCGGGATAACAAACCCCATCGCCATTGAGATTTCTTTGCGCAATTTTGTAATTCCAGACACAAGATTGTCACCGTCAGTTTCAGTTGCCAACGAAACTAAGCCGTATCCGATGTTGAGAGATAATTTATTGCCATCTTTGACCGCCTCCAGATCAAAATCTGCAGCGTTATCTTCAACGGAATCGATTTGCTCATTATCTACGGCTTCTGTTTTCTTGTTTTCTGATCGGCGCGCCAAATAACCGAGAGCCGCAGTAACTACTCCAAATGTCAAAAAAAGCGAATGTGGCATACCAGGAATTAATCCCAGAACCAATAGTACAAAACTTGTTGGTGCCCAAGCTGCAGATAGGTTTATCTGTGACGAAATGTGCTCTGCCATATTTTCTGCCGATGACACACGCGTCACAATTATCGCAGTTGCAATTGAAAGTAATAGCGATGGAATTTGAGCGACCAAACCATCACCAATTGAAAGAAGGACATATGCTTCAGCTGCGGCAGATATTTCTAAATCATGCTGCATCAATCCAATAATAAGGCCACCAATTATATTAATTGCCAAAATTAGAATGCCAGCAATTGCGTCACCTTTCACAAATTTAGAGGCACCGTCCATTGAACCATAAAAATCTGCTTCTTTTGCGACTTCCTGTCTTCGCTCACGCGCCTCCTCAGGTGTAATAATTCCCGCATTCATATCTGCGTCAATCGCCATTTGTTTGCCCGGCAAAGCATCAAGGGTAAATCGCGCCGAAACTTCAGACACACGGCCTGCGCCCTTTGTGATAACGACCAAGTTTATAATAACCAAAATAGAGAATACAAATAAACCTACCGCATAGTTACCAGCAACAATGAACTCACCAAAAGCCTCAATCACCCGTCCAGCAGCACCGGATCCAGTGTGACCGTCTTTTAGCACAATTCGCGTGGAAGCAACGTTCAGCGCGAGTCTTAGGACGGTCGCAATTAGTAATAGGTTTGGGAATGAGGAGAAGTCTAAAGGCCTTTGAGTGTGCAAAGCCACCATCAAAATAAGCAAAGACAAAATAATGTTTACGACAAAGAATACATCTAGCAAGGCCACTGGGAGGGGAAGTACAAGCATTGCAACCAGCGCAATAATCCCAAAAGGCAGGAAGGAGTTCACCAATCTTGGACTGAAGTTTGAAAAACTCAAGCTATTTGACGCCATATCTCACTCACCTAACGCTCATGTCAAAAAAATGACAATCAAGCCACTGTTATCATTAAATTTTTTCATGCCCACTCAACCAATCATGTTATCTTGATTGAAGTAAGCATAAAACATGCCATTCTTTTTTACTGTTTAACATCAGAAACTTAATGGGTTAGAGATTGTCATGCGCGCCCATCGGTTGATGTGGCACGCTTTTTGCTGCTGACACTCAAATCACCGGATAAAGGCGAGACCGTAGTAATATGACAAATCACTTGAAAAAATTTCCGTTCACATCAATTCTGGCCTGCATTATCTTAAGCGCCTGTGGTGGTACTTATGGAATGTTACCCAACCTGCCTGGCAAAAACACTACTAACCTGTCATCTGATACGGCACTCGCGAGCGAATCAAAATTGATAGCGGAGCGAACCGCTGCGCCCGAGATGCCATATAAACTGACTGCTGTGGGATTTTCCACGGTATCAATACAGCCAGCAAAATCAATCAATCAAAAACGACTGCTTGCCATGAGAGCTGCTAAATTAGATGCATATCGTACTCTAGCGGAACAGGTTTATGGCCTACGCGTAAAAGGTCAAACCACAATTGGAGAGGCGGTCGTCACTTCAGATCAATTGGCATCCGCAGTGGAAGGTCTCATCAATGGAGCAGAAGTTGTCAGCATCAAGGCAACCAGCGCCGACACTTATCAAGTTGAATTATCGCTATCAGAAAACCATTTGAAGCGAATGATCAACGCTTACCGCAAAGGTATATTTTAATAAAATAATTCTGGGTTATTGAAATGCTTCTTAGATGTCAAGGGCGATCGCAGCAGCATTTCAAAAATTATTTCAAGCAAGAGGTCAACGCATTGATAGCTTCACCCTAGTTGAGAATGGAAAGCTATTAATTGATCAAATACAGGCATCAACATCAATAAAGATATTGCATGTTGAGGTACTGAAATCATTCAAAGCAAACAAGAGATATAATGTAACAGTCGAGGTGCTTTATCAAAACGTCGATGGAAAAGACAGTGCAGTTAATTGCCTATCAGTACTAGAAGATAATATCCCAATTTCGATAGATTTTTTTAAAGAAACGAATAATTCGCCTGCATGGCTTGTCCCCAGTGAGTTAAAGTTAGAGCAGATATTCAGCCAATTATCTGTCGCACCAGCATTTAGACTGATAGAACAAACACCCAAACGCAAAATGGCAGAGGGCTCTGACTACTATAACTTATTCAAAGAAAACACGAGTTTTCAGAAGAATAACACACCATTTGCTAGCAAAATGAGCATCACATTCTCTGAGCAGAGAAGCCAAAATATTATGCAGAAACAAGCCTCACTAAATGTAGAGGTTAAAGTTGTAACCACTCGCAATGGTAAAAATCTAGTAACCACAAATTCTACAGAAGTTATAACTACAGACGAAGAGTATTTCGGATATAAGGTAAACCAAAACAAAACAGGCAATTGGAAAAAGATTATTCAATCAATTCAGCGCCACTTATCAGAAACCACACGGAACCACAGCGCAGAACTTAGCTGCGTGTATGTAGACCCCACAATAAAAAAAGTCGGGAAAGTAATAACTTTGAACCTAGGCAAGCTAGATGGTATTAAAAAAAATGATTTTGTTGTCTCAGAGAGTTCAAACGGGACTAAGTCTTTTTATCGTATTAAAAATCTACAAAATTATACTTCCACACTGTCGCCAATCTCAACAGTTAACGGCTCCCAAAACCATTCAGATAAAAACGTATATTTGATTAGAGGATCGTAAAATGTTGAAAATTATCCCAGTTCTTATGTTGATATTTTACGGATTTAGCTCATCGGCCGAGATGATTAACTATACTCAAGCGGTTTCTGGAGCACAGATAAAGCGCGATGCAGCAGCATTTTTTGAAAGAAAAGGTTTACTTATTGAAATTTTTGCATCCGACAATCGCCGCTATCATCCATGCAGCCAGTCACTCACTTTCGAACCTAGAGCAGACGGAGATTGGTCCTCAGTAATAGCGCGATGCGAGCCAGATAAATGGTCTGTTGTTTTGAGATCAAATTTTGAAGGCCATAAAAACATCAAAGACCCTCAGCCTGAGTATGCAGGTGAGCGCGTGGTCATTTTGAATAAAAATATTCATAAAAACCAGATCATTGGAATTGAAGATGTCATGTTAGCTAAAATGCCGTCCAAAGGTTTATTGGGCAGTTACACGAATACGCATGAAGTAATTGGCAGAAAAGTTAGGTATAATCTAGTTAAAGGTAGCATTTTGAAAAATAGGCATCTCGAGGTATCCTATGATGTGAATGAAGGAGATCTTGTGGTAATTTCTTCGGGCACCGACCGTTTTTCCGTAACCTCCTATGGAAATGCACTAGGAAACGGCCAAATCGGAGAGATGATTGAAATCTCAAATTCAAAATCTGGAAAGATTATCCAGGTAATAATCGTTGATGAAAAAAAAGTTCAACCTTTGACTAACATGTAGCCGGCCCCCGTCGTATAGTAAATCGAAAGGAAAATATCATGGTTGATTCTGTTAGATCATACTCTGGCGCTAGTGTTGACCCTTCGAAAGGTCACAAAAGCGCTAATGCACGTTCTGCGTCGGATACTACATCCGCATCGGAGCCCTCATCCGCAGCAAAAACAGAGACCGTAACATTGGATCTTAGTTCTAGCGCAAAAATTGAAAGTTTGAGTAAAGAACCTCCAATTGATTTGGAATTAGTGAGCGAGATAAGGCAAAAGGTTGCTGCAGGCGAGTATCCAATAGACAAAGTAGCAATTGCATCTAAAATGTTTGATGCAATCAAAAATGGTTGAACCAAAGACACCTGACCGCGAGAAGCTTAATGAGCTTCTGGAAGCCTTAAGTGTGTTACTGGAGCGAAACTCTAATCTGTTCGAAGGGGATACCTTATCGGACCATCTTTCTGTTTTTGTCAAAAATTTTACTTCACAAAATCGTATAATAGATGCGAGCGAACTAAATCAATTGAATGATATTTTAGTCGAACTTTCTGTGGCGACGGAAAGAAAGTTAGAAATATTAGATTTTATCAAAGACATTGAGTTTTTAAAAAAATAACATCAGTCATCTTTTATTTTTGAAAAAAGCTCTGCTGCTTGGTGTTGCTGCTGCAAAATCGTTTCTAAATCTAGGTTTTTCTGTATTAATTCAAGTTTATCGCTTGCCCCGTCAACGCCGAATGCTTGAGCAATAGCCATCCAGGAATAAGCTAGAGAAAAATTGGGCTCAGTTGCCAAATCTGTGAGCGTAACGGCGAGCTTGAAAGCATCCTCGCCGTTTCCTGCGCTCGCTGTAAGAGTTAATTCCTCAATTATTTGCGATGCAATCTCATCTCGTAATTCAACGGTTATCAGCTTGATAAGCTCTTCATTTTGATTTTGGGCCGCGTCGTGGCCATTGAGGTGCGCAATCCAGCCCCAATATAGTGCCGATTTATAGTTTATTGGCACCCCAACACCCTTACTGTACAGCAAAGATAAATTGTATTGAGCTTCTGGATACTGCTCTTTTGCTAATTTAAGAAAAATCTCAAACGCCTCATAATATTGCTGTTTATCAAAACGTTCGACGCCACTCTCAAACAAGTTTAAATCGCTCTCTACTTCGATGTGTGTGTCTTCAGATGAAAAAACAGCGCTAGGCAGAAGTGTGAGGCCACCACAAATAAGTAAAATTCTAAAAATCATTGTTCAGCTACCATGATGAGTTTGAGTTCGAGGAGTTTCTTTTTCATTGTATTATTTATCTCATATACAATTACTTTTGGTCGTTTTTTTTCCTCTTTAATAAATTCTACACTTATGTTTTCAGGGAGATATACGCCACCATACTCTAAAATTTCTCTGGGGTGATGAATAAAAGCATCCATAAACCTTTGATCAACCCATGCTCGAGCTAACGCCTGACCCAGTATATCTGGCAGCACCCTCTTAACATCAGCATCAGTCTCCAGAACTATATCTTCTGGGCTGAAGCGCGACAAATCTTGCCTATCTAAAGCTTCTATATCCAAGCGCGTTCGATAAACTATCGAATAAACCTTGGTTACAAGATTATTTATTTTTTTGAAGAACGTCAAAACTTGACAGGCCCAATAACTCGATTTCACTATTGTATTAATACTTCATTTAGTTCAAAAATATAACAAATTGTTGTGTTTTCAAATGGTTTAGTAAGGTTGTACAAAATATGTCAGCACTTGACACAAAAATCATTGGTCAATCAAAACAAGCGACTGCCCTAAAAAAAATGATAAGCTTAGTGGCGGTTTCGAACTCACCAGTAATTATCAATGGTCCAACGGGCTCAGGTAAAGAGTTAGTTGCTGAGGCTTTACACTCCGAAAGCCGAAGAAATGGAGAATTTATTGCCCTAAATTGTGCGGCAATTCCTCGTGAACTTATTGAAGCAGAGCTTTTCGGCTTTGAGAAAGGTGCATTTACAGGAGCTTTGAAAACAACAAAAGGTAAATTTGAACAAGCACATAAGGGAACATTATTTCTGGATGAAATTGGCGACATGCCCTCAGAAGTACAAACCAAATTACTTAGAGTATTGGAAACGTCCACAATTGAGCGTGTTGGTGGCAGCCAAAAAATAAAACTAGATGTAAGAATAGTTTGTGCGACGCATAAAAACTTAAATCAGCTCGTAGAACAAAAATTGTTTCGTGAAGACTTACTATATAGATTGAATGTATTTCCAATCGAAGTGCCCGCTCTGAAGGCGCGGGCGTCTGACATTCCAGATTTGATAAAACACTTCTTATTACGAAAGGCAAAGGAACAATTAAGTCCGCCACCATCTTTTGATGCAAGTGCGATGCAATTGCTCTGTCGGTATGAATGGCCGGGAAACGTAAGAGAGATAAGAAACGTCATCGAGAGGGCTATGATTTTTTTCCCAGGGAAAACAATTTCAAACTCTGATGTGGCAGATTTTTTATTGAAGGTAAGTCAAGAAATTATAGACAAGACCCAAGAGCAGGATGAAATATGGGCCTGTTTTGATGACCTTGGTTCTGACACGGTCACAATAGAGGCAGAACAAGCCCGGACTGAACCACCTAGGCCAGAAGATTTTTCACAATGGTTTGAACGTGAAAACTCCGTAGATTTACGAAAACTGCTGCGTGATATTGAAATAGTTATGATTGAAGCTGCATTAAATAGAAACTCTGGCAATACAAGCGAGGCAGCCAAAGATCTAAAACTAATACGAACAACTTTAATTGAAAAAATGAAAAAATACGGTCTCTAATTAATTCTTTTTCCATGCCTCAATGAAGTTTTCCAACAAGGTCTTGGTGCTGTTGAACTGTGTCATTGCCTGCTCCATCGAGCCAAATTGTTGTGTGTAGCGCTCTGAAATCAATTTCTCTCGTTCCTCGAGTTTCGCCAACCGCTCTTGAATATCCGAGCTCTGAATTTTGTAGGTTTCCTCTGATCTACTGATTGAAGAATTTAGATCCAGCAATTTATCCATTAAATCAACGGCGCGTTGCGAAAAAGAAGTACCAATGTAGACATTGAAACTTTGTGGCTCGACTTCAGGTGTGTAAACAGCAAGGCCCGGATATTGTGTGGAAGTGAACCGCGAGCCACCATTATAATCCTCCCGCGTAACTTCTATATCCCCCACTTTCCACACATTTCCATCTTTCTGAACATTGTATACGCCGGCGGGAATATTTGTATACGCGGATTTGATAATTTTAACAGAAGAACGACTTCCTGCCAGAAATTCATCTTTTAATGCCATAAATTTTTCTGGCGTGTCACGGAGCGTCCTCTCAAAAACCGCATTATCAAGATAGAATTCACCATCACTATTTGTTTTGATACCAAGTTGAGAAAGATAAATTGGTTGGTCAGAGTAGCCAGTCATAGGTTCAAATGCCAGCTTTTTAAAGTCTGACTTTATGCGTGCCACTGCCGGGTCAAGCGCCAATGGTCCGTTGGCGTCGCCTTCTAGATCGATAAAGGTTAGCTCATCGAGCTTATTTTTAAATTCATTCAAAGAGAAGACTATATCCGTGGCGCTTGCGCGAATTACTTCGGTAGCACGCGTTAAATTCACGCTCACGTCACCCCAATTACTATTCAAAAGGTTGATTTCTACGCCATCAACTAGATCAGTAATCGAGTTACTTTCTCGCGTAATATTGACATCATTAAATTGAAATTGGGCATCGCTCGCATATTGCATGACTTGGTTATTAGGAAGGCCCATGTTAAGGTTATTTGAAGGAGTGATCCAACGATCATTTTCTGCATCATTATCTGCAGCTGAAATTGAAAAGCCGTTGGCTGCTCCAGTCAATTCACCAGTAATCACTAGGGAGAAATTAGACCCGTCCCCGGTTTTATCAATGATTTTTGCAGAAATACCTTCCAAATCAGAAAAAATAGCAGCGACCTCCGATAATGTTTTACCATTAAAGCTAATCTGTGTTGTATCAGAATTGGCAGTGAAATCACTGTTTGCTGCAGGATCAAACCACTTCCCATATTCGAGATGTAAATCTGCGGAAAAAGTATCCGTCAAATCGTCAAAACCCGATAATTCAAAGACCATCTTCTTAGCAGTCTGAATATTTGAGAGATTGATTGTTGTTGGTGTAAGCTGAGATTCGTCAGTGATCGAAACTGCCAATACACTTTCATCAGATGATTTCGCTTCGAAAAATTTGTCACCCAATATAGTCCCAAAATTGGCTTTCGTCGTTCCAGCCTGCGAATTAAGCAAGCCTATACCGGATATGGCACTTTCAGTTTTTTCTAATTTAGTATTTTGTATGGCTCTTTTTGGCTCAATTTCAGAGGCGACGATAGATGTCACGAGCTCAGAGACATTGAACCCCGAACCGCTTTTATTCACAAGACTTAAGTAGTCAGGCTTTGTGACTTCAACCATAATAGCACCTCTGTCATCTATACGACATTTTTGAAATTAATTTAGTCTTAATAACTTATTTCAATCTCAATACGTCGGTTCTGCTCTCTACCGGCAGCAGTCGCATTATCTGCAACTGGAGACATCTCCCCTTTGCTAATTGCTGACAAACGATCACCATCAATTAATCCCGTCTGCTCAATCGCCTGCACGACACTGGCCGCGCGTCCTGCGGCCAAGTCCCAGTTATCACGAAACTGTCCGTTCGAGATGGGAACGTCGTCAGTATGGCCTGTTACTTTAATTGTGCCCTGTGGACTCATCGCCGCGAGAGAAATCCTGTCGAGTATCCGGCGCGCTTCGTCAGTTAAGTCTGCCGTGCCAGATGGAAATGCACCTCCAGACCCTACTGTGATAAACACACTATCCTCCCTCTGCTCTATTGCAACAAGTCCCTGATCAATTTGTTCTTTTAATGCAGTTGTCAGTTCCTCGGTAGCGCGCGATGCATTCTGGAGTTTTTCTTTTTCTTGTGCAGAACTACCACCTGCGTTCTCACCATTTTGAGGGGCTTGCTCTTTCATGGCAGACGCAAGTTTCTCCAACTCTTTTTCAATTCCACCAAACAGAATGTCCTCATTTGCAGCACCTGTTTTTTGCCGCGCCTCGGCAAGTGCATTTAGAGCGTCCGAGACCATTTCTTGGAATTTTTCGGGTGTCGCATTTTGCGGTTCAAAATTTATTACGACGTTCTCACCCAATGCTTCAATTGTAACGTCCCCATTATTAATTGCCTGCTGAAGCTGCTGAGCGAGCTGATTAGCCTCCAACTGCTCCACGCCTTGACCACCGGCGCCTGCGTCCTCAGATTTATTTTTTTTATCTGCTTCGCTCCCCTCAGGAGACTCTTCCGTCTTTGACTTAATTTCTAATTCAGGTTGCTGCAGCTCGGTTGTCTGCTGTCGCAGTGTATCTGTAATTGCAGGCTCAGGATTTGGACTGAACTCTAACGAAATAACGGTTGTTCCCTTTGGCTGTTCAACTACTGGCACGACTTTCTGAACGCCAAATGCCTCACGCAAAGAGCCCGAAATTTGTTTGAATTTTGGTACATTAAATTCTGCAAAAGATAAAATCAGAACGAAAAATGCCATCAAAAGCGTGGCCATGTCCGCAAAAGTGGCCATCCATGCTGGTGCGCCAGCCGGTGGACATTTGGGGCAATCTTCTTCCTGCTGTTCGTCTAAAATTTCTTCCGACATTTATTTCGCCCTCAAATTCATAAAAATTTATGCTGCAACATCAAATTTGCTCTGCAATTTAGGTGGAAGTGCCGCGGCCATATTGTCTTGAATATTGCGTGGAGATTCACTTCTAGCGATACCTCGCAGACCTTCCATAATAATTTGACGATATACGACCTCGTAAGCCGTGTAGTACTCGAGCTTTGATTTAATCGGGGCAAATAAAACGTTGGCAACAAATGCACCATATAGAGTTGTTAATAGGGCAACAGCCATTGCGGGACCAATCGACTTGGGATCGCCCATGTTACCTAACATCAAAACGAGGCCGATTAATGTCCCGATCATACCCATCGCCGGTGCGACATCGACCCAACCCTGAATGACGTTTTGATTTGCCTCATGCCGCGACTTCATCGACGCTATCTCTGAGTTAAGTTGCTTTACAAGTTTTTGCTCATCAGCGCCGTCAACAAGTAGCTGCATACCCTTCTCGAAAAATTTATCTGGAACGGGCTGGCCCTCAAGTGCCATCATGCCATCCTTACGCGCCATACCCGCAAGTTCGACCATTTTTTCGACAGTCTCATCCAATTTTTTGACGGGGGGCATGAACGCCTTCGCCATTGCCCCGAAACTCCCCAAAAATACTGGCAGGGGGTTGGCATACATAACAGCAAAAAAAGTACCACCAAAAACAATGAAAATTGATTGCGTATCAATAAATGGGGCAACACCTCCACCCATCACCATGGATGCGATAATCGCACCCACCGCACCTATAAAACCTATTAGTGAAGCAATATCCATTTATCAAACTCCAGTTTGCACTCTCTCGACATACAATTTTCATACCAAGTTAATTCACATAAGGTGATTTAGTTGTGTTAATTTGGTATGTATCCTGCTTAGCTTACCAAGACTGTGAGGTGACGCAATGCTAAAGCTTATTCCGTTTCTTTCAATTTTGATGGTGAGTTTTGCGAACGTGGCGAATTCACAGTTTTTGCAAGAACAAAACTTAATTATAGATTTACGCAACAACATTGAGTGGTACCGGTGTTCGGTAGGCCAAACTTGGGACCCCAAACATACTATTTGCAGTGGGGAACCTGTCAAATTCAGTCAGTCTGACGTTCAAATCGCATTAACTCAGGCAGAAGATCAATTAGGGGGTACGTGGCGGCTTCCGACCCTCGATGAACTTGAAAGTATAATTTGCGAGGATTGCGAACCACCAAAAGTAGTCCAAAAGTATTTTTCAAATGTATCTCGCGAAGCGTATTGGACAGGCACTAAAAACAGATGGAATTCAAAAATGTATTGGTCTGTGAATTTTCAGACTGGCTACACTTATTCTCGCTTCTTTGGATATCAAACATTGCCGATACTAATCGTACGAGAGCGTTAAAATAATCCAACCATCACTACGAGGATGATTGATAAGCAAATAATCACAGCAGAAATTTCGATTATCTGCGAGCGAGCTTCTTTAACTTGGCTGTGATAAGAACTTCGCGTTTTATCAACCATATCATTATAAATTCTGATCGCGCGTTCGTATGCGTCAATGTGGTATTTGTCTAGGTCATGTAGTCTCAATTCATGGAAATATCCTGGATGCTCACTCTCCATGTATGTCGTGATAGTGACCGCTTCAGATTCACTCAAATCGAATGCCCCTGGAACTTTAACCCCCTTAAACAAAAAAAATGGTTCCTGCGGGTAAATGGGAGCTATTGGGCTGTACGGTGCAGCCTTCAAGAAAAGATACAAACACTTCAGGTCGTCTGCCAAAGTAAAGTTTGACACCATCTCATGATAAGAAATTTCACCCAAATTCATAGCCTTAACCGAATTCACAAGCTTTATGCCAAATTCAGTGTCGCTTTCAGTAAGTGGTCTCTCCTCATCTTTAATTCGACCGGCATCATCACCTGGCACCAGTTCACTAGCATCATCAGTGCTTTTGTATACTGCCTCGTTCAAATCAATCACCTAAGGTTCCTCGCA
>RFXU01000230.1 GCA_009921505.1 Flavobacteriaceae bacterium | reverse complement strand
AGAACCTTCTCTCTGCCCTTGCGGTCAACATGGAAATAACAATCCCAAAGTCCAATACTTTCTCCCCTGGGAATGTGAGCCTTAACTAAACCATGTTGCTTGATGCTCCAACAATCCTTGTGTAGATTCTTGTAAACATATACAGGGCGGTTCTTCTTGATGATGTATCTTGGGTCTTGTTGGTTTCTTAGTATCATATATACATACTAAGGCAGTTTTTAAATAACCGCAAGAAAAAAGTGAATTAAATTGCACTTTGTTGTAAACCTTTGAATATCAGTCACTTATGGCGCCTAGGCGCTGTAAATCGTTGATTATCAGCGCTTTGTAAGATTAGTGGGCTAAGTAGGCAATGCCCTTCTTACACCCCTTAATAAAGCAAAGGTTGCAATTGTTTGCTTGACAAGTTGGCTCGTTGCCCTCTATAGTGGCTGGGCATACATAGTGCCCGTCTTGCTCGGCTTGGGCTTGTGATGTATAAACTGAAGTGCCCGCGTCTAAGCCGTCTACTTGTGGGGCTGGCTCATCTACATAAATGGCGCTAGGCTTAAGGCAAACATTTTTAAGACTAGCCAACTTTTGCAAGTGTGGCAATTGAGAATCGCGCTTCCATTCACGAGTTGGAAACCAGAAACGAATTGTTGGAAATTGCTCGCAAATACGAATCCAGGCTGAAATGTACTTGGGGGAAAACAAATCACCAGAATCATGAACACGAAATAAATCTGTGTTTTTTGTTTTGAGCTTTTTTTTGTTGCCGTGCTTGTCAAAATACTTTGCGCGGATTTGGTCACACATTGCATCCACAAAAGTTTGCCCGTTATCTTGATGTAGGGACTTTGTGATTAGGTCGGCTTTTGCTTGTAAGCTCGCCTTCACGTTACTGAAAGTGTAAAAACCCTTGCAAGCATAGCAAGAATCGCAAATAAACTTTTTTGCTTTGCTTTTAATCTTTGCCAATAGCTGCGCGGCTGGGCAATACTTGAAGGCGGGAATGTTGAACCCATAACAGGGCATCTTTTTTGGATTGGATAGTAAGTTAATCATACCCTTAAAGTAGCACACAACTTAACTCACCGCAAGAAAAAAGTAAATTAAATAAAAGATTGTTGTAAGTCGTTGATCCTTAGTCACTTACGACGCCTAGGCGCCATAAGTCGTTGAATAACAACAACTTATGAAATTATATGGCACAAAAAAACCCCGCCTTCCCGAACGATAAGGAAGACGGGGCAAACAAACAACGTATTTACACCTCAACTAATTCGCCTTCAACCACTTCCATGTCAAGAGTATTCTCAACATGGTCATCGATTTTGAAGTCAACAAAATTGTCGAACACAGAGTGCAGAGCATCTGAACGATTTGGGAGTTGGACAAGATTACCCTTGTAAACCTCGGTGAAAGCATTGTAAAGAGAATTGACATTGCGATCCCAAAATTCGGGATGATCAGAAGATTCCCATTGATTGACCACGTCAATAATTTTTGACTTAGGCAATGCACCTGCCTTGGTTGCTCTGATGATCAAGTCGTGAGCATACACTTCACCGATTGTGCGATTTTTATAAGCCTCGATGCGAGCATCTTGACCATGCCAAAAGCCAAACAACTTACCAAGTGCGCGATTGATGGTGAAATCTAAATCTTGCAAAATGTTGCGAGTGTGACGACGCGCAAGTTTGATTGTATTGGTGAAAATAAGATTGTCGCAAACGAATGGAGCATCACCTGCGCACAATCCCGCAGGAAAAGTTTTGTCGTGAGAATTGCGCACACCAACCACACAACCACGATCAGTAGCAACGCGGTTTGGATGATCAACTGCAAACAAACCAAAATAATGTTTGTCATCACGGGCAAGCGAATGCACTTCATCTTGAATGGTGAAACCGCCTTTTGCTAGAGAGTCTCTAGTGCGATTGACCACATCGTGATGAGCAACGGGTTGATAAGAGATGTTGCGAACCCCTTGAGCATTTTCTTTTTTGCGATACTCAACGGGTGGAGTGGGTACACTAGCAACTTGTTCGATGGAAACGAGTGAATGATTACCTCCGCAGATGCTAAGATTAACAGATTTGCGAGGAGCGATGTTGTTGTTTTCTTCAGTATTCATAATAACGATAATATAGATGTGATTGTTTTTGTCAACGATTAATTGCGAGAATATGGACTTTCGATGAATTTTTCTCCTTGAACCTTGTGGTATGCTTCAGCATCGCTTGCGATGTCTAGCAAGACTGACCCAACCATTGCAAGCATATCAGCATCATCGCCATTAAGTTCATGCTTGCGAGGTTCAACAAAATTTTCCCATAACCATTGCATGGATACTTTCATTGCGCCAACGGCAGATGGGACTTCTTCGGAATTATATTCAGGATTGATGTTCATACTAATACCTCCTTGTGTTTGAGTTTTCTGTGAATTGTTTTGATACGTGTCTTATGTGGGCGCGATTTGGTAAAAAGGATTGGTTTTCTTACTTTTACTTCTCTTGCTTTCATATATACATACTAGACCCAAAAACGAATTACCGCAAGAAAAAAATGCAACTAAATGCATTTTGTCGTAAGTTGTTGAATATCAAGGACTTACGCGGGCCCGGCGCGCCATAAGTCGTTGA
>RFXU01000229.1 GCA_009921505.1 Flavobacteriaceae bacterium | reverse complement strand
AAGGAAATAGAAAAGCATTCTACGGTGAGTTTAGAAATTGCCGAGGCCTTAGCCACGGGAGGAAGGAAAAAATTAGGAGCAGACTATGTGGTAGCGACTACAGGAATTGCCGGTCCAACAAAAGGAGATGGTGTTGGTCAAGTAGGGCGTGTATGTATTGCCATTGCGAGTCCGCATGGTGTTTTAAAGGAAGAATTTACCTTTGGAAAGGCTCGTGAGCGGATTATTCAAAAAGCAGTTGATAAGGCACTGGAATTGCTTCTAAAAGAAATTTCTAAAAACTGAAATTCATTTGTTGTACGAGCAAATTAATTTTCCTAAATTTGCAGCCTGTTTAAAAAAATTTAAAAGTTCAAGCGATGTCTAGAGTTTGTGAGCTTACCGGAAAAAAAGCAATGGTTGGGAACAATGTTTCTCACGCCATGAACAAGACCAAGCGTAAATTTAACGCCAATTTGGTTAAAAAACGCTTTTATATTCCAGAAGAGGACAAGTGGATTACTTTAAAAGTTTCTACTTCGGCCTTGAAAACCATCAACAAAAAAGGAATTTCTGCGGTGCTTAAAGAAGCTCGTGAAAACGGTTTTCTTAATAAGTAATTGGCCAACCATTTAATAAAATACGATTATGGCAAAGAAAGGCAATAGAGTACAGGTAATTTTAGAGTGCACAGAGCATAAAGAAAGCGGTTTGCCTGGAACTTCTAGATACATCACCACGAAGAATAAGAAAAACACTCCGGACCGTATGGAATTGAAGAAATTCAATCCTATCTTAAAAAGAATGACGGTTCATAAAGAAATTAAATAATACGCGTCATGGCAAAGAAATCAGTTGCATCATTACAGACCGGGTCAAAGCGTTTGACCAAAGCCATCAAAATGGTTAAATCACCAAAAACCGGTGCCTACACTTTTGTTGAAGCTATTATGGCTCCAGAGTTGGTAAACGAGTGGATGAGCAAACAATAACGCATTCAAACCGATACAGGCCACTTTTTAGTGGCCTTTTTTTTTGACCTCAAGACATTTGCAAAGTCTGTGAATCCCGCGTAATTTTATCCTAGAATAACGTCTTGATCACAGGACGTTTAAATAATCAAATATGGGACTGTTCAAACAGCTATTCAACAAAGAAAAGAAAGCAAAACTCGATGAGGGTTTGGCCCCATCTAAAAAATCATTCTTTGACAAGCTTTCCAAAGCTGTTGTGGGAAAAAGCAAAGTTGACGACTCAGTCCTTGATGAGCTCGAAGAGGTGTTAATAGCCAGTGATGTTGGAGTGGCGACAACACTAAAAATTATTCAACGCATTGAACAACGTGTGGCTCGCGACAAATACCTCGGCACAGATGAACTCCAATTTATCTTACGTGAGGAGATTGCGGCTCTATTGCAGAACCAAGAGGGTCAAGCTAGTGGACATGCTGAGGTGTTTTCTGACCCGGGAAAAAAGCCCTTTGTCATAATGGTTGTGGGCGTGAATGGTGTAGGGAAGACGACGACCATAGGCAAATTAGCCGCTCAATATAAGGCTCAAGGCCTTAAAGTTGTTTTGGGGGCCGCCGATACATTTAGAGCGGCCGCTATTGATCAACTTCAAATTTGGGCGGACCGTACCCAGACCGATATTGTCAAACAAAAAATGGGAAGTGACCCTGCCAGTGTCGCTTTTGAGACTTTGACCTATGCCCAACAGCAGGGTGCTGATGTTGTATTAGTGGATACCGCAGGGCGTTTGCACAACAAAGTAAATCTCATGAATGAGTTATCAAAGATAAAACGGGTCATGGATCGCGTCGTGGCTGATGCCCCTCATGAGGTGATGCTCGTTTTGGATGGCTCTACGGGACAAAACGCGTTTGAACAAGCCAAACAATTTACTGCAGCAACTGAGGTTACAGCATTGGCGATTACTAAACTCGATGGAACTGCCAAAGGTGGAGTGGTTATTGGTATAAGCGATCAGTTTAATATTCCAGTGCGCTATATTGGCGTAGGAGAAGGTGTTGAAGACCTTCAGGTTTTCGATAAAAAAGAATTTGTGGACTCGTTTTTTAAAATTAACTGAGGGATTCAGTTCAAACTATGCGTACTAAAAGCACAAAAAAGCACACCATTAATGTCGTTACTCTCGGTTGTTCCAAGAATGTCTACGATAGCGAGGTTCTCATGGGTCAACTGCGCGCCAACAATAAGGATGTAGTTCACGAGCAGGAAGGGGAAGTGGTCGTAATCAATACCTGTGGGTTTATTGATAATGCCAAAGAAGAATCGGTTAACACAATTTTATCTTACGTCCAAAAAAAACAGCAAGGCCTTGTGGAAAAGGTTTTTGTGACGGGCTGTTTGTCTGAGCGTTATAAGCCGGATCTAATTAAAGAAATCCCAGATGTCGATCAGTACTTTGGGACCACAGAACTACCGAGTTTACTCGCTGCGCTTGGAGCCGATTACAAGCACGAGTTAATCGGTGAGCGATTAACCACCACGCCTAAAAACTATGCCTATCTGAAAATTGCTGAAGGTTGTGATCGACCTTGTTCTTTTTGCGCTATTCCGCTTATGCGCGGTAAACACAAAAGTAAGCCTATTGAAGACTTGGTTATCGAGTCGACTAAACTCGCTGCTGATGGCGTGAA
>RFXU01000228.1 GCA_009921505.1 Flavobacteriaceae bacterium | reverse complement strand
GAGCCTATCCATTAAACAAAACCAATAACGCCTGAATTACGAACGAATATTGATAATTGTTTGCGTCATACTTGAAGATGTCTCAATAGCTTTCGCCGCCGCCTGATAGTTCCTTTGAGACGTAATAAGGTTCACAAGTTCTTCTGTGATGTCAACATTTGACCGCTCTAAAGAACCAGACAAAATTTGTCCAAAACCATTAGATGTCGCCTCGCCCAATTCTGGATCGCCGCTTGCTTCCGTTGCCAAAAACGAACTATTTCCGATTTGTTTTAGACCGCGGTTATTTGCAAAGTTTGCAACGATAATTTTTCCCAAAGTAACATTTTGACCGTTAGAATAGCCGGCATTTACTTTGCCCGTGTTATCGATCTCAAGATTGGTCAGCCGCCCAGCCGCATAGCCATCTTGAACAATACCTTCTGCGGTGAATGGTTTATCCAATTGAGTGGTTTTTGAAAAATCCATACTCAGAGGCTTCAGCAGACCTTTATAGTCAACCTTTGTGATGGGGCTGACAATATTGCCATCGACATCAAATGTCAGTTCACCCTCGTCAAGATATAATGGATAAAAGTCTTGCACCATGTTATCAGCAAAGGATTGATTATTGGCGGTAATTTCACCCGTTGGAGAAATATAAAGTGGTCGTCCAAATTCATCAGTTGCCTGTACGGGTTGTCGCACTTCTGTCGTAACACCGAGGCCAAGCGGAATATTTTTCAATCCAAACTTTAATGCACCATCGATCGCAATGGTTGAGCCTTCACCAGTTGTTGCCGTCGTGAATGTGAAATTGTTTTTATCTGCATCATAGACGACACTCACGCCTCCAACTGGGGCGCCTGAAAAAGGATTTTTCATATTGTTTATGCGGGTCTGTAATTCTGCAGCGAATGTTGTTCCTTTGTAGTTACCTTCTGGCAACACAATTGACGCACTCACTCCATTCACGACTACATTCACAATATTTTCACCTGCAAGGGCCGTAACAGTGAACGCTTGTGCCATATTCATAAGCGCTTCGCCGCCTACGGCTACGGCGGGCTTCGAAACAAGGCCGGTTGCCTTAGTATACCCTTCAACGCCATCGCGCGGAAAACCCATAATTTGGGCAGTACCTTTACCGATGCTGTTGAAAGCATAGGTTGCATCGTCAGTTGTATCTCGTTCCCCAGTCGTTGATAAAGCATAGCGACCAACTGCAACACTTGACTCGTTTTGTGCACTTGTGACGCCAACGGCTGAATTTGCGCGCAACGATTCACCTGTCGTACCGCTTTTAATGACGAATTGATTTTGGACGGTATCGTATTCCACTTCCATGCCGTAGCGCTTATTTTCCTGGCGAATTTCAGGACCATCTGGAACAAAGGCATTTCCAACTAATATTTCATCGGTCTTTAAATCGATATCAGGGTTATTGCCAAAAGCTTCAACACCCAGTCCACTTTCCCCATTATCAAGCTTTTTGCTGTAGACAGTAAATAAGTCAAAGCCAACGCCAGTGCCTTTACCAAGCATTGAGTTTACACCATCAAATGTTAGGCGTTGATTTGTTTCATCATATCCAATCTTTAATGCAGGATCACGATCATCAATCCAATTGATCGTTTCTTCGAGAGAATTTAACCCAAAATCTGAGAGTTCATTCAAGGTCACACCGCCGATTTCGGCGAACGCGAACGTGGTTACCGAATTATCGTTAACGGTTGTCCTTTTTGCAGAGTCTTGGACCTCCCTTACAATTAACTTATTGGAATAGAAAGTTTCCGGAACTCCTTCGACCAGTCCACTTGTGTTATCAAAATATGCCTCTATGTGATCTGAAGGCTTTGCAAGGACCGTTAATTCGGCCAAATCACCCGTGATCCCAGCTGTGACAACAGTATGGTTTAGAATAATTGTTGTGTTTGCTCCATCATCAGAAACATCCGCAATAGAAACCTCTTTGGATCCCACTTCATCGATGAAATCTCCCTCAATATCAGTCTGATGAAAGCGCAATGCCTCTAAATCACTTTGACTATAAACGCCAGACACAACTAATTTTAGTTTACCCGTAGTAACGTCAGTCGACATTGCACTTACAGTTAATTTTGTGTCGTATGCCTTAATTTCTGGCGTCTTAGAGGTGTTATCATAATGCATATATCGCTTGACGCTGGCAGCTCCATTTATATTGGGGTTAGTATGAGTAACCTCAATAATATCGGTCCCACCCGGCATAGGCGTAGACGTATTTATTTCGGCGCTTGACACTTTTTTAAACATTCTACCGCTTACCCCAAGCTCATTAGCAAGGTCAGCATCATCATCACTCGCATCGCCCGCGGAGCGAATTTTTGCGTTCATAGCGTCAGTTATTAATCGCTGCGCATGAACTAAGAAGTCATTTAATTCCAAACCATCTTGGGCTTGGCTAGCGGTCGCAACGATTGATTCCGCATGAAAATCAACTACAATCGGAGTTTCTAGGCCTTTTGCCTTTCCATCTCCTGCAGGCGCTTTAAGGTCAATAGTTAGCGTGTTATCCACACCACTTGTGAGCTGAACTTTTTTGTCATCGCCGAACATATTGAGCTGAATCACGAAAAAGTTCTCTTCGATGTAGCTCTCGATCTCGAAATCGGTAAAGACCTCTTCGTGCATCTTGGTGCAGTAGATGCA
>RFXU01000227.1 GCA_009921505.1 Flavobacteriaceae bacterium | reverse complement strand
TATTTTAGACTCTGATGGCGTCACGGACTTAAACGCGGCAACGCCTTATGGAAACGGCGGTGATCTCACCGGACTTACCTATACTTCCTCCGGGGATAGCCTGACCGTAATCATCCAATCAGATGGAAGTATTAGCTGCCAAAGCAGTGGATTTACCCCTTGGGATTTTGATGTATACTGTAGCACTTGCACCAATCCTACCGTGTTATTTGACACTGTAGGGGATTGTGAAACAAACAACCAGTTTTTTGTTTCTGCCGACTTTACGGATTTAGGAACAGGGTCCTCCTATTTAGTCACAGACAACCAAGGAAGCCCTGGGCAAACAATAACGGCATTAGGCACCTACTTGTTTGGTCCTTATGCGTCTTTGACCAATGTTACTTTAACGGTCGCTAATGACAGTGACCCTAACTGTGTTTTAGAAAGTCCTTCATTGACTTTTTTCTGTATTGATGAGGGAACATGTTCGCTTCTCTATGCAGGAGAGGATGTCTCTACAGAGTGCTCTGGTCCCTGTGTCGACCTCGAAGCCGAGCTGCTAGCTATTCCAGGAAGAGGCACAACATCTTATCAAATTCAAGGGCCGTTTTGTGACCTTCCTCCGCTCACTGGGGGAACCCCGACAAATCTGCTGATCGATGACCAATGGAGCCAAGTTATCTCCATGGGCTTTGATTTTGAATACTACGGAAATACGTATAACTCATTAGTGATGGGTGCCAATGGTCAAATCAGTTTTAACCTTTCTCTAGCCGGCCAATACAATGGATGGTCTATGGATCCAACTGACCAGATTCCAAACACCCAACCCAACTTTCCATTAAATACGATTTACGGGGCATTTCACGACTTGAACCCTGCTGTCGATCCAGATCCATCACGAATGAATTATTATGTCACCGGAGATGCGCCTTACCGCATTTTTGTGATGAATGTATTCGAAATGCCTCATTTTGGCAGCAGCTGTGCTGGATTTTTTACAACCCAACAGATTTTATTGTACGAATCACTTAACGTGATCGACGTAAACCTAATTGACAAGCCAGCATGTCCTGATTGGAATGATGGATTAGCTGTAGTAGGACTAATCGGAAACAATAGTAATGAATATAGTGTTCCGCTTACGCGCAACACTGGTTTCTGGGAGGCGACAAATGAAACTTGGAGATTTGTTCCGGATGGCGCGCCGAGCACAAGCTTTAGTTTTGAGTGGCGCGATGATACAGGTGCGGTTATTGGCACAGACCTAGCCATTACTGTATGTCCTCAGGTAGAAACAACTTACACCGCGGTTTCGATCTTTGAAACCCCTGGTGGGACCACAGAAACCATCACAGATGATGTGGTGGTAACCCCTTCCTCAAATGCCGGGTTTACCGCAGATCTCGGTCCGGATCAGGTGGTTTGCGACACCCCAACTGTAACCCTGTTTGCTGAACTAGACGGAATATCTGCTGGTGATGTGACTTTCCTTTGGAATACAGGAGCCACCACTCAGAGTCTTGCAGTAACCACATCCGGAGTCTACACTGTTGAGATCGAAGGAAATGGCTGTACTGTCATCGAGAGTGTCGAAGTGGTATTTTTGACTAGCCCATGTACCATTGAGCCTCAATGTGAGGATATCGACTTCCAAGAGACCATAGAAGATGGTGAATATGCCATAAGCAATACTTCTGCAGGCTTTAACACAGGATGGCACCCGAGTATGGAAGACCATACTGAAGGCGATACAAACGGACGAATGTTATTTGTCAATGCGGACATCCCCGTAGGTGAATTTTATCGCCGTACGATTTCTCTAAACGTGAACACCGACTATTCATTTAGTGCCTGGATCACTACCGTGTACGACACTGACTCGTTTATATGTCAAGGAAACAGCGTTCCTTCGAATGTTCGATTCCGTATTGAAGATATGATGGGCAACATTATAGAGGAAACTGTCACGGGCGACATTGCAAATGGTCCTGATCCAGATTGGCAAGAGTTCTTTATTTCGTTCAACACGGGAGCCAACAATGATATTCAATTGGTGCTCATCAACAACGCACCAGGCGGATGTGGTAATGACCTCGCAATAGATGACATTACGTTATCTTACCTGAATAGTACTCCGGAGATTGTTACCCCTGCAGACCTTGGGACTTGTGACACTACGGGAAGTGGTCAAGGCGTATTTGATTTAACCTCAGTTATTCCAGAGGTGTTAAACGGTCAATCTCCAAACAACTTTAACATCAGTTTCCACTTAAGTCAGTTGGAGGCAGAGGTTAATTTGAATGCCATTGCTTTCCCAACGGCATATACCAATACTTCAAACCCTGAAACTGTATTTGTTCGCGTAGAAAAGGCTTTGGAGCCGCTGTGTTTTGCCGTTGTCGATTTTGATTTAGTGGTCAATCCTGCGGTTAATTTTGACATTAATATTCCATCTGTAGTGAGTGTTTGTGACGGAGATCCCTTCCCAGAATTAGACGCAACACCTCAGAATCCAAATATTGATTTGAACTTTGTTTCTTACTCTTGGGCCGATGCTCAAGGCAATGAGCTCAGCACCGATCCGATGTTTATGCCTATGGCAGAAGGAAACTACTCAGTAACTGTTGCCTTAGAGCCTTGTGATGCGACCACCATTGGTTTTATAGCCGTGCGTTATGAGCAACCTATGTT
>RFXU01000226.1 GCA_009921505.1 Flavobacteriaceae bacterium | reverse complement strand
AAACGCTTCGCCTTCTTGAGTTCAGCCGAAACGGTTAATAAGTCCACTGGTTGACTGGATTGAAACAAATTTACGATCGCTTCAAAGATGAGTTGATGAGCTTCTTTGTAAAAAACATCAGGATTTAGGATATCGATGACCTCATCAACACCTTTTTTGTCAATCATCATTGCTCCTAATACAACTTCTTCTAAATCAACTGCTTGAGGAGGAAGTTTACCTTTTTCTAAGGCAATTACTTGCCCTACTCGCGTAGGAAATGAGGATGTTTTTGTCAGTGGTTCCATAAGTAACGAAAATAATGATTTGTCGCGTTTTCCATACAAGACCCACGCTGAGTATATTCACGGTTCATCAACACTGTGTGTGTTGATAAGTCAAAAAAATAGTTAATAACCCAAAAAAGAGTGCTCGTCTTTTTTGGTCAAATTCGGAAAGGCCCTGTCCATCTTGGACTTAGCCCGCGAACTCACCCATAGCAGCATATTTATTCATACGCTCTGCCACCAAATCTTTTGGGGATAAGTTCTTCAGAACCTCATAATGATTTAAAATCGTCGCGGCTACAGTATCGAAAGTCGTTTGACGATCCATATGTGCCCCGCCAAGTGGTTCCTTGACAATTTCATCAATCAACGCAAGCTTTTTCATGTCGGTAGCGGTCAATTTCAAAGCCTCTGCGGCTTGTTCTTTATATTCCCAGCTACGCCATAATATTGAAGAACAACTCTCCGGAGAAATTACCGAGTACCAGGTATTCTCAAGCATTAATACGCGATCCCCAACGCCAATACCCAATGCACCACCACTGGCGCCTTCACCAATAATCACTACGATAATCGGTACTTGAAGCCGAGTCATTTCTAGTATATTTCTTGCAATGGCCTCTCCCTGTCCTCGCTCCTCTGCTTCCAATCCAGGATAAGCCCCAGGAGTGTCAATCAAGGCAACAACAGGCAAATTGAATTTTTCGGCGGACTTCATTAGGCGCAAAGCCTTGCGATATCCTTCCGGATTAGCCATCCCAAAGTTTCTGTATTGACGTGTCTTGGTATTATAACCCTTTTGTTGCCCAATAATCATAAAGCTTTGGTCGCCTATTTTACCCAGGCCCCCAACCATCGCCTTGTCATCTTTAAACCCTCGATCTCCATGCAATTCCAAAAAACTATCCCCACATATTGCGCGAATATAATCCATGGTGTACGGGCGATCGGGGTGACGTGATAATTGAACACGTTGCCATGGCGTAAGATTTTTGTAGATCTCCTTTTTTGTGGCCAATAATTTCTTTTCGATCTGTTTGCAAGTATTGCTTACATCCACATCACTATCCGTCCCAATTTGACAGGCTTTATTGTATTGTTCCTGCAATTCTTTAATGGGCAATTCGAAATCAAGATACTCCATAACACGCTGCGTTTTATGTCCAAAAATGAAAACAAATATAGGGATTTGAAAGGAGCTGTTTTACCTATTGTGGATATTTTCTGCGCCGTTTTGCTTTGAAATAGGCATTGACCAAAACAGTCCCCAAAATAATGGCAGCACCTATATAAAAGGTAGCAGACATATACTCCGCATCACCAAAAACAACTAAAGCGAGTAATATGCCGTAGATCGGCTCAAGGTTAATGGTCAGCATTAAAGTAAAGGGGGTAATCCATTTCATCAAATTTACCGAAGCGATAAAGGCATATGCCGTGCAAATGGTAGCCAAAATGATCAGATAGAACCAATCACTCAAACTCAAATCGAAAAAGGCACTATTGAATGCATCGGTGAAAAACAAATATAGACTTATCCCAAGAACCCCAAACGCAAGTTCAAAAAACGAAATTGTGGTCGCCGAATTTTCCTTTACCAAACGACCATTGAATACCGAAAAAAGAGCACTTAAAAAAGCCGAAATTAAGGCTAAAACAATGCCCCATACATACTCAGTTGAGGCGTGAAAAATTATACCCAGTCCAAGCACGGCAAAAAGGCCTAGAACCACTTCACGCCAAATCATGGGACGGCCAAAAATTAGGGGCTCAAGAAAGGCCGCAAAAAAAGCACCCGTCGCCATGACGGATAAGGTCACGGAGACATTAGATATTTTTATAGCCCCAAAAAAAGTGAGCCAATGTAAGGCCAAGGCCAGTCCCAAACCACACATTTTCCAAAGCGATTTCGCAGTGGGTCGTTTCCATCGGCCGGCCGCCAACATAAAAATAAGCACCGTTAGGGCCGCGATGGACATTCTAAACCAAACTAAAGGAATAGCTTCTAGTGAGATCAAGGCCCCGAGTACCGCGGTAAACCCCCAGATCAGCACGATAAAGTGCAAATGCAAATGATGCTTTAGATTATCGTTTTGCATTTCTCAATAAGAAGTAAGCCAAGACCCCAAAAACAAAATTTGGAAACCAAGTGGCAAGAAATGGGGAAAATGTACTTTGCTCAGCCATCGTGCCGAAAATTTTATCAAAAAACACATAAATCATCCCAACGCCAATACCAATAGCCAGATTAACTCCCATACCTCCTCTTCTTTTTACAGAAGACACGGCAACCGCAATAATGGTCAATATATAGGCCGAAACTGGAAGGCTCCATCGTTTATAACGCACAACTTCATAACGATTAATAAAGTTGGACCCTTTGGCCTTTTCGCGAGCAATAAATTTGTTTAATGCAGAAAAATCAAGC
>RFXU01000225.1 GCA_009921505.1 Flavobacteriaceae bacterium | reverse complement strand
TATCTTCCTCTCACTTGCCGCTGTCTTGAGGCTACGCCAAGCATGTGGCTGTACAATGACATGTGGGATTTCTGCATCTAGCCTGATGTCGTCTATATGTAGCCCTGCTGCCTCAGATAAGCGCATTCCAGTATCGCTGATGAAGGCAACCAGCCAGCGCATGTCATCGTCAATACGATAGCATTCATCTTGTATTTGCCTGATTGTCTCTACTGGGACAGGAAGACGTTTCTTAACTTTGTCACTGCGGTCATAGTAAATACGTGAGAACGGGTTCTTTAACTCTAGAGCATATTCACTAATAGCAAAGTTTATCACAGAGGTTAGTGAGTTAAGAACTCTGGCAATACTAGACCCAGCCAATCCCTTGCCTACCAAATAGTCACGATAGTCGAGTGCATCCTGACGTGTATACTCATGCAAATCCTTATGGGCAGTTGCGTCTACAAGGTACTTACACGCCCTCTCTGCAGCTGCGTTAAAGGTCTTCCCCTTACCTTTACCTTTAATCGTCAGATAAGTTTGCAGGGCCTCAGATAGAGATATACTCTGCGCTGGGCTTACGTCAGACTTTGCTGCTTTACCTACTGAATAAGACCTCAACATGTGTTGCCCCATTAGTTTAGGGTCCGTCATACGAAGGTGAGACCTGTATTCATCTAACTTTGCAGCGGCAACTAAAGCACGTGTTTTAGCAGTAGAGGCACACTTTGTATTAAGTCCCTGCACTATTCGTGGACATAGGTAGTGTTGTTACTGGTCAGTTGGGACTCTTCTGGTGAAGTAATAATAGCCACCACGGTTAAAGGTATAACGGACTCTTTTGGTCTGCATATTGGTCAACACTCCAGATCAGCCATAAAGCATGGCATTAAGATTAACTGAATGTTGTCAGATACTTGCAGGGTTCTAGCTTAATGGTAAAAGCTAGAAGTTGGTGCCCTCGGCCGGCTCTGCACAAAATCCCAAAACATTGTTTTTATGATATTTATTATAACGCCATTCACACAATTGAGTTCCTAAGGGACTTTTTTTGAGTTCCTTTTTTGACGACATGCGAGCAAACAAAATGCATGTGGTAAATTAAAACACATATCCTGTATGAAAAGGTAATGTTTGTTCAAAACTTTCACATCATAAAAAGAGTGCCCACAATCGATATTACTTGAGCGACCGAAGATGCCATTCTAAAAAAATGCCTCATTTAATCATAAATCGAGATTTTGTCTGGACTTTCGGTTACCCCGCGGGCAGGAGTTATCACGAAATAGATTTTGGTAGTTGGCAATATGGTTTCTAAAACTATGCTAAAAGTTTGGGTTTTCCTAATAATGTTAAGCGCCGGCGGTTCAACCGCAGAATTTGCGTTTGGGGGAACTATTGAAATCAAATTCGATGATACCATTAAACCACTAGGGTCTGAGACATATTTTGCTTCTTCAAAAAAGATAGTTAACCAGAAAATTAACCCTACAGACGTTTTATTTCAACTCAAAGACGATCGCCGCGCGCTGATGACACATCTTTATGATCTTGGGTATTTTGATGCGTATGTGGAAATTTTTTTGAACAACGCACCAATTGACAATGTTTTAGCAGTTGATGCACCTGATGAGATTAAATCGGTCCAAGTTTTGATAAGACACGGTAAACAATATAAATACGGTGCTCTATCTGTAACACCACTTGGGCCAAAGTTAGCTGCTCAACCCGCGCCCAGTGGCACTGCAAATTTACCCGAAATTCAATCATATATTTCAGACATTGTTGATGAGTGGCAATCCTTGGGCTATTTGCAAACAGATGTTGCGATACAAGAACTCATTGCCGACCATAGCAACCAAACACTCGATGTAAACGTGCGCTTGGATTTAGGCGCCAAGTCAGTTTTTAACAAATTAGACTTAGATACGCCAACCGCTGTAAAGACCACGAAAATCACAGAAATAGTGGCGCTCGAAAGTGGTAATCCTATCAACACTGGCACGATAAACACAATCGAGACACGTTTGCGATCGACGGGAACATTCTCTTCAGTAATGATTGAGCCTATTCAAGTGGGCATACTTGGCGAAACCGATTTAAAACTGTCTGTGAGCGATAAAAAACCTAAAAGGATTGAAGCAACCCTCGCGCTATCATCGTTAGACGGAGGATCCGTATCCGCCGGTTGGACCCATCGCAATTTAACAGGAAATGCGGATCAGTTTCAGGTTATCGGCACTCTGGATAGAATAAGTGTCCGTAAATTACCGGAATGGTCGCTGGGTGCGTCCTATCGTCAACCCGCAATATTTTCTGATCCGACCACAAATTTGGCGACCGAATTAACCCTTGGTGAACGGATTTACGGATCTGACCGATTTCGATACAGCAGCGTTTTTATAGGCGCAGATCGTAAAACAAGTAACCAAACCGATTTACGCCTGGGAGTTAATTTAAAACGTATTCGCAACATCGCTCAATCTACTGCACCGTTGATATCCTCAATTTCAACGCCCTTTCAAATGCAACACGATACCCGTATCGACAAGATAAATCCCCAATCGGGCTCTTTTAGCGAACTGACGCTAACCCCGTTTCGCCAAGTAGATCAGCTCACAAATGGTTTGAAACTAACATATGATGTTCGCCGATATTACGAGATAAATGACCGCGTCATAGTGGCTGGAAGATTGCAGTTTGGACAGTCGTTTTTGACAAATTCCAATGCAATAAT
>RFXU01000224.1 GCA_009921505.1 Flavobacteriaceae bacterium | reverse complement strand
CTTTGGGGTAGATTCGAACACATTGGGACGTAATAGACAATTATGGGACTAGTACACTTGAAATATGAAGCTCCTGTTCATTCATGAAGTGAACTGGACCACCAAAGTTAAATTTGAAATACCTAGCGTTGTTTTTTTCATTCTTAATCTTTGTATCCTGTGAAGAGGAAGAGGAGAGCGTAACCATTGAGGAATTTTCTATAATTCCATCGTCACTCTATGGTCGCCCAAATGAAGTTTTAGGCTGCGTTGAAATCGACCAACGATCAGTTTCGATCGAAGTATGGGATCACGGTATTATTGATGGTGATATTGTGACTATTGTGGCCAATGGAAGCGAGATTATTTCAACAGTCGAACTTAATGGTCCAGACAACCCAATTACTGTGAATTATACCTTTACAAATAACGGGTTTAATTACGTTGCTCTAGTTGCTCAAAATGAAGGTGATATTCCGCCAAACACATGTACAGTGAGTATTAATGGAACGCCTTTTGTGTTATCCGCTAACCTTCAAACTAACGGCGCAATGAATGTTGTGGTTTCAGGTTATGATGTTTACTGTTACTAGTAAACTATAGCGCAGGTTCAACTGATATGAAAAATTAAAAGTTGTTAGTTGTCAGAATAATGCCCGACTATTTCGGGCATTATTTATTTAATACCATTAAAAAACTACGGTGTGTCAAATCAGATAACCCGCCAATGCCCCAGCCAAGATCACCATGAGTTTGATGCGATTAAATTGGTGATCCTTACTGCTTTCAAATAGAATTGTGGTGGCCACATGCAAAAACACCCCAACGGCCAAAGCATTGATAAAGGGTTTATGCGGGGTCAGTTCTGGAATGTATAAGGCCACTAGAGTGCCCAGCGGGGTCATGAAACCAAAAAGCAACAAGAATAAGAGTTGTTTGGGCGTGCTGAGGCTACTTTGGATTAAAAATAATGATAAAATCAGCGCGATAGGAATTTTGTGAATCACCACACCCCAAAGTACATGTTCGGAATGCGCCACAGGGAATCCTTCAATCAGCGCGTGCACAGAAAGGCTGATAAACAAGGCTAAAGGAAATTTTTCCGAAGATTTATCTTGATGAATATGTCCGTGCTCAGCCCCTTTGGAAAAATAGTCCAACGCAATTTGTAGCAACATCCCCAACATGAGTGCCGCCCCGATATGAGGTGCCCCTGAGGCAAATAACTCAGGAAGTAGCTCAAAGAATATAATAGACAGTAAGAATGCTCCAGAAAAAGCCAAAAGATAATTCACCCCAGGAGTCATACGCTTCAAAATGCGCGCAGTCAAATAACCCGAGATAATCGCCAAAAAAGGAAGCAGCAACAAGACACTCATAACTCTGGCTAAAATAGGCTATTTTTGCCATCGATACGAATTGAATTATGGGAAAAAACTACCGCATGCTGGCTAAAACACTCTTCGGGTTTGAAGAGTTACTCGCTCAGGAATTACGCGATTTAGGAGCGTCTAATGTAACTCCTGGGGTGCGTAATGTCTCTTTTGAAGGCGATTTGGGCTTCATGTACAAAGCCAATTTGGCTTGTCGTACCGCTATTAAAATTTTGAAACCCATTGTCTCATTCAATGTTTTTAAAGAAGAGGACCTTTACGATAAAGTCAAACAGGTGCCATGGGAAACCTACATGGACGCCGAAGGGACTCTAGCGGTTGATGCGACGGTGTTTTCCAAATACTTTACGCATTCTCAGTATGTCGCCTTAAAGACCAAAGATGCTATCGTAGATCGTTTTCGTGAATCTACAGGAGTACGCCCATCGGTCGATTTGGATCGGCCTGACCTGAGAATTAATATTCACATCGACCGCAACATCTGCACCTTGTCCTTAGATAGTTCAGGCGCTTCCTTGCACAAAAGGGGGTACCGTGTGGAAACAGCATTGGCGCCGATTAGTGAAGTATTGGCCGCAGGACTCATTATGCTTAGTGGGTTTCACGGGCAAAGTGACTTTATGGATCCTATGTGCGGGAGTGGGACCATACTCATAGAAGCGGCAATGATCGCAGCCAATATTCCTGCAAACATCAATCGTGATGTTTTTGGTTTTGAAACTTGGCGGGACTTTGATGTAGACCTTTATGAAACCATAGAAGAGGCCTTAATTAAACGTATCCGAGAAGTTCCTGTAAAAATTATAGGCATGGATAAAGACGCTAGAACACTGAGTAAGGCCAAAACCAACATTAAAGAGGCTAATTTAAGCGAGTTTATTCAAGTCCAACAGGGGGACTTTTTTGGTAGTGAAAAACCCAGTGATGGCTATTGGCATTTGGTCTTTAACCCCCCATATGACGAGCGTCTATCTTTAGATGATGTCGCTGCCTTTTATGGCAATATTGGTAACACCTTGAAAAGAGGTTATCCGGGCAGCCAAGCCTGGCTGATTACTTCAAATGAAGAAGCATTAAAATCTGTAGGACTAAGACCTTCCAAAAAAATAAAGGTTTTTAATGGAAAGTTGCCGGCAAAATTTGTTCAGTACAGCATGTATCAAGGCAGTAAAAAAGCCAGCAAGCAATAATCCTTCATAAAAGGGAATCAATAGCTGACGCCATTATCGACATCCATGATCGAAAATTTAGTAATAACGTATCACTAGATCATCTGCCTACTGGAATAACTGATAGCTATCTCTTGATCACGGGAATAAAGTAGGTGAGGGTATAGCCATAACCTACGCCAAAAGCA
>RFXU01000223.1 GCA_009921505.1 Flavobacteriaceae bacterium | reverse complement strand
CGCATGACTTTACCACGGACAAAGCCGCTTTCGCGCATACAAACAAAAAACCGCGAAAAAATAAAACAGGCTGCTTTAACAGTTTTCGCGGAACATGGATTGCGGGGGGCGACAATTGACAAAATTGGCGAAGTATCCGGGATGACCAAGCCCAATATTTTGTATTATTATGGCAGCAAAGATGAAATATACTCTGACGTTTTAAATGGGCTTTTGGATGTCTGGCTGGAGCCGTTAAGACAAATCACCGAACACGGCAATCCGCTTGATGAAATTTTAAACTATGTTCGGCGTAAACTAAAAATGTCGCAAACTCGGCCATTGGAAAGCAAATTATTTGCCACAGAAATTCTCCATGGCGCGCCACTTACCAACAAAGTTCTGGGAACAAGTCTAAAGGAGCTTGTTGACGCAAAAGTGGAACTAATACAATCTTGGTCTGATCGTGGTGCAATTGCAAATGTTGATGGCTATCACCTTTTGTTTTCCATCTGGTCAATGACCCAACATTATGCCGATTTTGACATTCAAGTTAAAGCTATATTGTCACATCAAAATGATAGCGAAATCTATGCCTATGCCGAAGAGTTTTTGATTTCATTTTTCAAGCGCGCCCTCTCAAAAAGTTAAGACTTCTATAAACTGCGCCTTAACTGCGCCATATGCTGTAAAACAAATGGTTACTCCGCCCTGTTTTGCAAAAGGGGCGGTGTATTATCCAGCCAGCAGCCCACGCCACTTTATTAGAGCAGCGCTGCGGCATTGCTCGAAATGAGCGGGATGTGTTCGACTACGACTCTATTTGACCTGTTTGAAAACAGAATGTTGTACAAGCACCTTGACTATGACCTTTTCAAAATTTGCAGCAAAATATCGAGGCTTATGTTATCAAATATAGCATTCTAGACACCGGGATTGGGAGTGCCCGACCTTCTTGGGCTGTCAATAGTCAGGTTGGCTAAATCATTTGCTACCCTTATGCTACCTAGCAGCAAACAGAAAATAACTTTGAGCGGCTTAAGTCATTGAATTTTTTGGATGCGGGAGCAGGATTTACTAAAGTGCATACTATGGGTTCGAAAACCAAAATTCTATTGCAAAATTGCTAATACAGCCATTCAAATATTATATTATTTTCCCCATTTGAGAGCAATCAGGTCCATATCACTTGCAAGTGAAAGCAATCGATCACGCGTTCGTGGGCTCATTGGCTTTTGGGGATGACGGACGTGGTCTGATTTGATCACTCCACCCTCTTTCATGACCGCCTTGGTCGCACGCAGACCACATTGACGGTTCTCATGGTTAATCAGCGGTAGACAATATTGCCATTGTTTAAATGCCGCCTCAACATCGCCATTTAGGTAATGTGTCACAATCGGTCGAATATGTTCACATTGTAACGCCGAGGTCATGGTGGCGGTGCATCCTGCTTCAAGGTCAGCAAAGAGTGTGGCCGCCTCTTCTCCGTCCCACGGACCTAAAATGTCATCACCGCCCGCGTCGATCAACGCCGCAAGTTTATCTGCAGCAAAAGGCATTTCCATTTTGAAATAGCTCACATTGGCAATTTCCTTTGCCATTTTTGCAAGCAATGGCACAGACAATTGCACCCCTGATATCGGGGCATCTTGGACCATGATTGGGATCGAAATCGCATCCGATACGGCACGGTAGTGTTCAAACACACCTGTGTCGTCCGCCCGAAGCCCCGCGCCATGGTAGGGCGGCATCATCATGACCATATCTGCCCCCATGGATTGCGCAGCTTTCGCACGGTCTTGTACAATGCCAGTGTAGTAATGGCTGACAGTCACGATCATTGGCACGCGCCCTGCGACATGTTCCAATGATGCTTTCATTACATCATGGCGTTCCTGGTCCGATAAAACAAATTGTTCTGAATAATTAGCCAAGATACAAATCGCATCCACGCCTTGGTCTATTGTGCAATCCAAAACTCGGCGCACACCATCAAGATCAAGTGATCCATCATCATGAAATGGGGTGGGAACAACAGGTAAAATACCAGTAATCGGATGTGTCATTTTCGCGTCTTTCTAATTTTCAATAAACGGTTCGGTAGTCATGCGTCGCCCAAGTAAGAAAGCGTCAGCAACATGTTGCAATGGGGTTAAGTCCATTTCACTCTGGCCACCATTGATGAGTTCAGCAAACTTTGCATAAAGCCGCGGGTATTCCCCATTAAGCAGTATGTGGTCAGAAGTGGTTTCAACGTCGTTAATTACCATTCGTGCGCCGCCATCAAGTAAGGTTAGGTTTCCATCATCAGTTTCGATCTCAATTGTCCAAATTTGATCACCTTCCTGCTTGTACTTGTAATATTCGTGTTCTGGGGTGCATCCCCAACCCCAAGTAAAGCTGTCACCAAAAAACCAAATACTATTTTGCACGTTGTAATAATGTTAATCCAGTTGAAGCAGGTTTCATTGGAGTAATTCCGGTATTAAAAAAATTTATTTGCTTCCATTCAGGTCCAATATCTTTTATAAAACGAGCTGGGCCATCCCAGTTTTGGAAATATTCTTTTTCATCTTCTGTAACGATAAACTCTTTTTGATATTTTTCATCAGTGTCGTGAATTGATATCATTCCGTTATCATTCAGTAAAGTTGAGTAGAGATCAAAATCTTGTTTTACATCTTCATAAGAATGCCCAGCATCTATATGAAGGTAATCTATCTTTATATCCTGTTTAACAAAAAAGTT
>RFXU01000222.1 GCA_009921505.1 Flavobacteriaceae bacterium | reverse complement strand
GCGTCACTAGGGTTATCAACTACGATAACATTTTTTTTGTAATGGACGAGATCAAGGTCCATTTTATCCTCACATTTGTGGTGCAAACCGCATTTGAGCCTAGCCAAATCCAAATAAAGCCTAAGAAGGCTGCCTGTCAATATTTGAGGAATATCTATAAGAAACCATATTATGTGCCAATTTGTGAAAAGGTGTATCAAAAAAACCAGACGCCAAACTAATCTTCAGCGCAAAGCGTCGTGGCTTTACTGCGCAAACAATCCTGAATTTATTTAATCGCCTTTATGCGAGTGCAGGAATACAGGGCGCTAGTAGTCACAGTGGCCGCAGGCAATTTGTTACAAAATTAGCGGACCAAGGTATCAATGCTCGTCTTGTACAAACGTTAGCTCGTCACAAACACCTTAGCACAACACAGCGTTACATTGATGTGAATGAGAATGCTTTCCGGAATGCTGTTGAATTGGTAGAACTTTGATTATCAGGTGAGTAGAGACTTTAAACAACTTCAAATTAATATAATTTAAATCCAGCACACAAATTACATTAACCAAAGACAAAATTTTCTACTTCCCATATTCTGTGTGAGCGAAAGGAAAAACGATAAAAGCACATTTTGGGGACATAAACAGAGAATAAAATGAAGTATGCAATACGAAAATTTTTTTTATAATCAATGCGATGGTGAGGGGTCACTATCAGTTTTGTGGGAGTAGATAGTCTAATAGGAAGAGATCATAACGCCGATAGCTTACCCTCAATTTGAGACTAATTCCTTTGTCTATTCGTGTCTAGGTCAAAATGTTAGTACCTTTGATTTTATTAAAATCTACCACTGCTTGATGCACAGAAGACCGCAATTTAGCACATTAGTCCAATTACATGGAACATAACATTACTTAGCACCATTTAGAAAATCTTAGTGCAGTTTAGTATTATTTGGTAACCAGTTTGATGGTTAAGGCAGAAAAAAAATCTCGTAAAAGATAATAGAAACTTTGAAAAAATTAATTTTTTATTTCAATCTACTTTCAACTAATGCATAAAAAAAATAGTTTGATACAGCTCATGTTGATGGTTGTTTTATGGTATTGCGACATAACAATTTGATCCAATGGGATCCCTTTGAAGTCATCTATCGAGTGGATGATGATGCAGAAGAAGCTTATCTAATTACTGAAGGTGATGCAAAAATTCTATCCAAAGAAGGTACTTTGCTCGGTGTTGTTAAGTCTCAATCAATATTAGGAGAATTTGCATTAATAAACAAATGCAAGCGAACGGTATCTGCAATTGCTGGCTCAAAGGGTTTGAAAGCGAAAGTCGTACTAAGTTCTAAATTCGATGGCATATTGCGAGCTGATAGTCTTGACAGATTTCTCTTGTTGCAGACTCAAGAAAGATTGGTTGCAGCTGACAAATTAATTGCGGAGACTTCGCTACAACTGGAAAAACTTTCAGGCGACGCACGGTCATTAGCATACAAGAAAGTGCTCGAGGGAGCGAAGTATTCAGAGGTACGGCACGAGCTGAGTGATTTGGCCTCAAAATTGAGGAAACTGAGTTCGAACAATATAGATCCATCAGGTCAACAAATATCCGATGGTTCAAGCAAGCATACCTTCAAGAAAATTATTGATAAGTCAGACTTTGACAACATAGCTAGCAGTCATACTAAAGAACTTTTGTCAAAGTTAGAGCCAGATGACTGGATTGAGATCAATGACCCCTATAGAATTTTTGGAATATTAAAGCGATCACAGAAACTAAAATTGGAATTAGATTTTCTTGAATTTCTAATGCAGGAGATTAATGCCCGTGTAGTTACGGTTGATACAGAGCGCCAATTAATGGCTATTGCGCTAACGTGTGAACCCGCACTTTTCCAAACTATTGAAAAGGAAGTTTTCATAAGTCCAGCAATTTTTTTAGATGATCGTTATTATCATTTTACATGCAAATTTCATAGCGATCCTGAATTTTATGAAGCAGCAAAGAGCTCTAACAATTTAGTAAATGAAAAACTGATAATTCTAAAAATACCAAGTATAGCTAAAGTCTATCGGCAATTTGAGCATCGTCGTTTTAAATTACCAGAGCGCCAAATTTATGATTCAGCTCATGTTTTGGTTAGCGATGAACTGGACTTCACAGCGCAGTTACTGGAAGTATCTATCGGCGGAGGTTTTATATGTTTACAACATACTGAAGAAGTAAAATTGGATCATGGGATGCAATTGGGTTTATCTATTAATTATCCAGATGGTGAACTTCTTGTTGACACATACATAAAAAATGTACTTTCAAACACATTTTCAGACGTTATTTTTATTGAGTTTGTCTTTATCTCGGAAGAACAGGTTTTAATTAACGAGATAAGAAAATTTGTTGGGTATGTTGAACGTATGCTAATTATCGACGAAAAATCTGTTAGCTCTTAATTGAAATTGTAACATTCATCAGCTGAGCGCATTTGCCAACAAATTTAAGTTTATCTGTTACAGCACTACAAGATAATGCTCCACTAAACACTGCGTTCCACTACTAAAACATCCCGATATAATATTTGAAAAATTTTCCCTAATGAAGCATTTACCGCTTCCTCCCACTATGCACCTCAGCATTTAGCAGCGGACTGTACTTGCTGTAATGCCTGTCTATCATCTCCGTGCTGTTACCCAGCTGTCTGCTTAATGCATGTGTGCTGATACCACGCTCTAAATCCTGCGTCGCATAGAAA
>RFXU01000221.1 GCA_009921505.1 Flavobacteriaceae bacterium | reverse complement strand
ATCCGGTAAATTATTTAAGAATTTTTTTACCTGGATGATCTTTGCTTTTAGATCTTTGGGGGTTGCATTATAGCCGCCGTATTTTTTAGTACGGCTTATAAGTTCCAGGTATTTATATTGGTTGTCCTGGATGATTTGTTCAATTTGATCGGGCGCGGTTATATTCATTATATTAATTTGTTGGTTGGTGTTTTATATTCAAAGTAACCAAATGTAAAAAGTACCGGTTGAAATCCGCTGTCCGGCTGTCCGTTTACTTGCGGTATTTGTACGGTGTTATCAATAGGAAATCTTAATCGATCTAAGCCGTTAAAAGGGATCGCGCTAAATTCACGCGTTTGCCCGGTAGGATAAAAGGTTTCACCGGTTACAAGTGTTACCTGGCTATCGATCGCACTCACCGGCTGCGTGCCATAACCTAAGGGCGGTGTGCGTTCCTCAGCTTGAGCCACAAAGCCATCCGGGATCGGATATGTATTGCCGGCAAAGTTTGCGGTTATTGCAAAATCAATTTGAACACTTTTACGAAATACTTTCCAGGTTTCAAATTGTTGCATATTGCCGCCGGTGTGCCACTTTCGATTAAGTATAGGATCGTAATTTAAAGTAGTGTTATTACGAAATATATAAACAATCTCATCGCGCCCGCCGGTTTCCACCATCGATAATTGTAGTATTGGGCGCGTTTCAGGGTTTGCCACACCTACGGCAGCGGGATAGTGAATTATTTGCCGCAAAATAATAAATCCACCTTTTGGCACCGGTATTGTGGCCGTACTTGTTAATCCCTGGTTGATCGTTTTAAAGGTACATAAGCCGTTAAATAGATCTTTATCAATTTGCGGTGTTATAAGCATATAAAAGTATTTAAAAGCGCTAAATTAAGCGCTTTATTTTACATATAAACTACTTGAAAAAGTACGGTGTTTGCGCCTGTACTTACATAGTTTAAAGTTATTGCCGTACTTGATGCCACCGGGCGCGCTAATTCAAAATAAGCGTTTAAAGGTTTGCCGGTATTTGCTGCAAAAGCTTGTACCGATCCGGTGCTTACTACTTTTTCTTCATTGATCAATAAATCAAAACTATCTGTATTCAGATAGGATCCGGCAAAACAAAAGCCTTTGATCATTTTTGCGGTTGCTGGTAGTTGTATGTTTGGTGTTACTGTACCGATCGCGCTTGTAAAGCTTACACCCTGTACTTTTTTAGCGTTGTCAACTAAATTTTTTACTTGATCCAGGCTAAGCCCCATATTTTGACCGGGATAGGCGCTGTTAGTTTTACCAAAGCTTGAGCTTTGTACTACTTGCCTGGCTAAATCTTTGTTATTCATAAATTTTGCGTTTTAAAAAAATAGGCGCGCGCCCATCACAGCCGCGCGCCTAAATTTTAGGGTTTATTTATACGTTAGTTTTAAGATTAAGTATTGCACCAGTACCAAATAAGTGAACACCATAGTAAACTTTAGATCCAACGGGCGCGGTGTCGCTGTTAGTTGGTATCGTCAATTCACTTGTAAAAGATATTTGTGGCGGGATCGTTAAATCAGTATCAGGAAAAAACAAAGCATTTGCAAAAGTTCCGCCTTTTGGGTTAAAGGCTGCATTTGCGCGTGTTAATGAATTTACTTTTATGATCCGGCTATTATCTAATAAGATACTAAATTGCGATAAACAAAGACCTGGAACAGTTGTTACCAAAGCCGTTTGTGTACTTATCGCACCGGTTGCAATAACTTCTTCAATACGCGAGAACGCGATGTACTGAATTGAAAGCGCTTCGCCCACACCAAGTTGATTGATTTGAATGTTGCTTAGCGGGAAAGATTTAGTATTAACACTTTCAAAAAAGCGAAGTGTTTGCTTTGCGCCGATCGTTGCTGTAACGTCGATATAATCGTATACTTCAAAAGTTGATCCCTGGTTATTTTTTAATCCGGGGTTGCCTAAGCGGTTTCCCACCATTGCAAGCTTTGCGTTTGGTGTTAAGTTGTTAAAAGCTGCGTTATTAAGAGCCATATTATTTAAGTTTTAGTTGTTTTTGGTTTTTTGATTAATTAATAAAGTGTTGTGTTTGCGCCGTATGAAGGGTAGATTTGATCATCTTCATTTAAATAGATGCCATCTTCATTTAAATAGATGCCATCTTCATTCAAAAATACATCGCTTACCGGTGTTGTTTCGCCGGTTGCCTCATTAAGATATACCGGTGTGCCCATATCATCCGCGGCGAGCGTTAAAGGATCGCCATCCTCATTCATAAACATCGGCATCGTGTTGATGGCATCATCATCCGCAAAGCTTGCATCCTCATTTAAAAACTTTGTATAAATAGGTTGCAATTCCAATGCAGCAAATGCGCCCGCCATACCCGCCGCCATCGATGGCTTATTAAGTACGGCATACGTTAAAAAAGACGCGGCGCCCTCTAAGCCAAAGCGCACTAAATTCTTTTGATTTGCAATAATTTTATGCGCACCACCGGCAAGCGCACCACCTAAGGCGCCACTACTTACTACGGATGCCGCCGCGCGTGCGGTTTCGGGGCTGAATAATTCACTAAGCCCGCGCTTTGTGCGCTTGCGGCTGCGTGAACGCATACGGCGCGGCGCTGCGCTTAATTCGCGCATTGTACGGCGTTTGCGTGTTGTTGTTTTTTTACGTTTCATTTTCATTTTTTTCGTGTTAATAAGTAAACTAAGGTGCCCGCGGCTAAGATCCCGCCACCGATTAAAAACATTCTATTTCGTTTGCTTTTA
>RFXU01000023.1 GCA_009921505.1 Flavobacteriaceae bacterium | reverse complement strand
GGCATCCTTTTTTTATTTCCTGACTTGAAATGGTTAAAGGTGGGGTAATGCGCACGGCCTTGTCTTCATACAAAAGCCAAAATAGAATCAACCCACGTTTTGCGGATCTCAACACCAATTCGTTTGCTTGGTTTGGATGTTCAAGAATAATCGCCAGCATTAATCCTTTGCCGCGGACCTCTTTTATTTTAGGATGTTGTAATTCTTGTCGGAATAACTGTTCTTTTTCTAAGACAGCGCTGAAGAATCCATCACGACTGATAATTTTGAGTGTCGCTAAGGCCGCCGCAGCAATTACGGGATGTCCCCCAAAAGTAGTGATGTGTCCCAGTTTTGGTTTGGTTGCAAAGGTCTCCATCATCGCTTTGGAGGCAGTGAGTGCCCCAATTGGCATACCACCCCCCATGCCCTTACCCATAACTACAATATCTGGAATGACATCAAAGTGTTCAAAGCCAAAAAGGCGTCCAGTGCGCCCAAATCCAGGTTGAATTTCATCTAAAATTAGGAGAGCGCCAACGGCTTCGCATTTTGACTTTAGCGTTTTCAAGTAATCTGGATCTGGAACAATAAAACCAGCCCCCCCTTGAATGGTTTCTAAAATAACTGCCGCTGTTTCAGAGTCAATTTGATCCAGGGCTTGGTAATCATTAAATGCGATGGGCCTCGTATTGGGAATCAAAGGTCCAAAGGGGTCTGTGCGTTCTGGGTAATCCATGACACTCATGGCGCCCATGGTGTTGCCGTGATAGGCTCTTTTACCGTATAGAATTTTTTGTCTTTTGGTCCAGGCTCTTGCTAATTTCAGCGCTGCCTCAATGGCTTCTGTCCCGCTATTCACAAGATAAGTTGTGTCTAATGGCTTTGGCATTAATTCAGCCAGTCTACGGCATAGTTCGACGGCAGGGGTTTGTACATATTCACCGTAAACCATGACGTGCATATAGGACGCAGCCTGTTGTTGAACAGCACGGACTACTTCAGGATGCGCATGGCCAACACTACAGGCGGAAACACCGGCAACAAAATCTAAATGAGCGGTTCCTTGGTTGTCATAAATATACGAGCCACTGGCGTGATCCACCACCAAACCGAGCGGGTGAGGAGTGGTCTGAGCCTGATATTTATAAAAATTCTGTTTATGATCCATGGGTTGCAGGCTTATTGCTTGTCTTGTTCTGCAGAGGAATCTTCATGCGCTGCAGGACTACCTACCTGAATATGATCCGGCAATATTAATTCCTGGGGCAACTCTATTCCGCGAATAGGTTTTAGCGGAGGAAAGGTCTTACCGCTAAACAAATCGGCTTTGAAAAACAATCGTTCCTTGCCGCGCCAAATAAATCCTGGAAGAATTCGCGCATTCTCAGGAAATTCGGAAGGGGGATAAACTTTACCTGGTACTTTGTTGATAAAACGGATGCCGCTGATTTTCTGATCCTTAATGTAGAGCTGCATAGAAGAGGCCACAGTATTGTTGATGCCCACTAATTTCTTTTTGTCGTCCCGGCTGTAGTAAACGACCTGGCTATTTTTAATGACATCTATGGTGTCTAATTTATTTTGGGTAAACAGCCCTATGAGCTGTGCACCTTTGACCTGATTAAATCCGTCAATGTCTTCTTGAATCATGAATGCATTATCAAATACCTTGAGTGAATCCAGTTCATTATTCATCTTATTTTGAATCAGGTGGATGGTGTCTCCAGTGATTTGCTGATCTCCTGTCCAAAGAACGGGACCGCCGAGCATCTTGGTTAAACCGCGTTCTTGCAAAACAACAATAGAATCACATCGACCACTGGTGCGCTCTGCTAAAGATTTACCGGGCTTAAACATACGGGCATCATGAAACCCTCGAATGACACGCGTTTTTGGCGGCCCTGTGACCCGCAATGTGTCCGCATGTATATAAATAGAATCTTGTTCTTGAACGCTAATCGCCACAGCGCGATTGGTAATATAAACCGAATCTTGGTCTTTGAAAACTTCCGCGTAATGCCCGCGCACCACCATTTTATTGGTAGAATCGATCAGTTTGATGTTGTTAGACGCAGAAGCATAGCCACGCCCACGATCAAAGTAAATACTGTCTCCATAGAGTATTCGTTGGTTGTAATCAACGCGCGAGTTTTTTACAAAATGACCGCGATTACTGCGTGTGTTGTAATAACCGCGTTCACAATAAATCGTACTGCTCGGGCTTTCAATTCGGGAATCACCGTATAAATAAGCGAGACCTGATTCAGAATAAAAGTCGAGTCGCGGTGAGTGCACCGTATATTCAGGATTTTCAATAACTACTGAACCCGAAAATTCATATTTTTTATTCTCGGTATAGAGTTTTCCGACTTGACTAGTGAGTACGCTGCTGGTATCGCGAACAATACCACCGCTTCTGTAATAGGCCTGTTGTTTGATGCGGTCAAAATAAAGGGTATCTGCTTCAAGACTCGAGCTCGGCTCTTTAAGCATTACCGAACCTGCAGCAAAAGCCAATGAAGTATTCCCATTGTACTCTCCGTAGGCACTGCGCATCTCGATTGTATCGCCTTGTTGCACCAAGACCTCGCCGAATGCTTTGACAAAATTTTCTTTGAAATACACCAAGGCTTGGTTGCACCACATATCGACACCGTCATGCACAATATGCACAGGGCCATTGGCATCACGCGAATAAATTACGGCCTCCGGAAACTCAGGTTTTTTTTCAAAATACCCAGAAGTTACCTGAACTTGATTTGATTTTTTTGGAGGTAGGGCTAAAGAATCCGATTCAGAAACTAAATTTTGTGTCCAAACATGAAAAGATGTGCCCAGAAATAATCCTAGGAAACAGAAACACAAAAAATAAGGTCTAACGGGCCACATCAGGTGACGAAAATAGGGACTAATTTGCAGATTACCGCAAAATCGTTTGCTTTCGGTCAGGGCCAACTGAAACTATTTTGATCGGCACCCCTAATTCAGCTTCCAAAAATTCGATATAGGCCATGAGCTCTTTTGGCAATTGATCTGCTTGGGTCATACCGGTGAGGTCTTCTTTCCAACCGGGGAGTTCCGTGTAAACCGGCGTGACGAGTTCTGGATCAATATCGTAAGGAAAATGGGTTATGGTTTTGCCTTGATAATTATAGGCAGTACAAACTTTTAGTTTATTAAAGCCGCTCAAGACATCTCCTTTCATCATCATGAGCTGAGTAACCCCGTTTATGGCCACTGCATATTTTAGCGCGACTAAGTCAAGCCATCCACAGCGACGAGGTCTGCCTGTCGTGGCGCCAAATTCATTGCCAACGCGACCCATAGTCGCGCCCACCTCATCAAAAAGCTCAGTAGGGAAGGGGCCGCTCCCCACTCGGGTGGTATAGGCCTTAAATATCCCAAAAACTTCTTTGATTTTATTTGGAGCAATACCCAGTCCCGTACAGGCTCCTGCTGCAGTGGTGTTGGAGGAGGTCACAAATGGGTAGGTCCCAAAGTCTATGTCTAACAATGAACCTTGGGCTCCTTCAGCGAGTATGCTTTTTCCTTGAGCCATGGCGTCAAAAAGATACGCTTCGCTATCAATAAAATCTAAGGTTTTTAGCGTGTCAATTGCCTCGAAAAAGGCCACCTCTAATTCGGCTAGGTCGTACTGAATGTCAGCTTTGTATGAAGCAATCATAGCCTCGTGCTTGTTGGCTAAGGCGCGGTATTTTTCTTTCCAGTTGGGCAGTTCGATATCCCCCACACGAATCCCATTTCGCCCGGTTTTATCCATGTAAGTTGGGCCAATTCCTTTTAGGGTTGAACCAATCTTGGCCTTGCCTTTTGCCGCTTCACTGGCTGCATCAAGCAGTCTGTGCGTGGGGAGAATTAAATGGGCTTTGCGAGAAATTAAAAGTTTTTTTGGAATATCGATACCAAAAGGAGCCAGGTTATCCAATTCACGTTTGAAAATTACCGGATCGATGACCACCCCATTACCGACCAAATTGACCGCAGTAGGATGAAATATACCACTGGGGATCGTGTGTAACACGTGCTTAATTCCGTCAAATTCCAAAGTGTGTCCGGCATTTGGGCCGCCTTGAAAACGCGCGATGATATCGTACTCTTTGGTAAGCACATCTACGATTTTCCCTTTTCCTTCATCGCCCCATTGGAGGCCTAATAACAAATCTACTGCCATAATATGATCAGTTGCCTTTTCGGCGACCGTAAAAATAAAGTGAGTGTTTGGTTATGTCTACATCGAAGACTTCTTCAATGGTTTTCTTAATGCTTTGGATTCTGGGATCACAAAACTCCATGACTTCTCCATTGTCCAAAATAAGATGGTCGTGTTGCTTGTCAAAATAAGACTTTTCGTAATGCGCTTGATTTTGCCCAAAAAGATGCTTGCGCACTAATCCGCATTCTAACAATAATTCAATGGTATTGTATAGGGTTGCACGACTGACTCGGTAATTTTTATTTTTCATTTTAACGTAAAGTGATTCTATGTCAAAATGATCTTTTTGGTCGTAAACTTCAGACAGGATTGCAAAGCGCTCAGGAGTTTTTCGGTGTCCTTTTTCCTCCAAAAATGTCGTGAATACATTTTTGACGATGGCTTGGTTGTTGATGTCTGTGGGTGTCTTCATCACAAAGCCTCAAATTTAGTCATTTATACCCTGCTGACTTTATCGATCCCATTAATTTTTTTGATGTTTTTCACCAAGTTATCAAGGATAGACTTGTTTTTAACTTTGACCACAATCGTTCCCGTAAAGGTGCCGTCATTGGTGTCAAAATGGACACTTTTCATATCGATATGGAGGTTATTTGAAACGACCTTAGTTACACTGTTGACCATCCCAAAAGTGTCAATACCGCTAATTTTGAGTGTCGCTTGAAACTCTCTTTGAGTGGAGTCAATCCATTGAGCTTTTAAAATGCGATAATTATAGTTACTCTGCATTTGAATAGCGTTCGGGCAAGTGGTTTTATGGACTTTAATGCCGTCATTAATGGTCAAAAAGCCAAATACATCATCCCCTGGAATTGGATTACAACACGGAGATATCTTGTAATCCAGTTTTTCTTCATCCTTGCCAAAAACGAGCTGATCGTATTTTACCGTCAGTTCTTCTTTATTGACCTCTTCATTGTTTTGAGGACGGCGAATTCTGTTTTTAAAGAAATTGACAAACGCATTGCTTCGCGAAGCGGCAAAACTTTTAAGCATGGTATTGTCAATTATTCCCGCACCGACGCGATAGAATAAATCCAGACTTGTTTTTAATTTAAAATAACGGACAAGTTCATTAACCGTTTTTTCATTAAAGGTGATTTTTTGAGCCCTCAATTTTCGTTGCAAGACTATTTTACCTTCTGCTGCAATCTGTTTTTGCTCTTCCTTGAGCGACGATTTGATTTTACTGATGGCCCGACCAGTAATTACGTAATTCAACCAGTTTGCCGTAGGTTTGGTTTTGTCAGAGGTAATGACTTCTACTTGGTCTCCACTGCTGAGTTCAAAACTCAAAGGAACGAGCTTGCCATTCACTTTAGCGCCTCTGGTACTGAGTCCCACTTGGGTATGCACGTGAAAAGCGAAATCAAGTGCCGTGGCACCTTTGGCCAAAGAATATAAATCTCCTTTGGGAGAGAATACAAAAATTTCTTTGGCATAAAGACTCAATTTAAATTCCTCAACAAAATCAACGGCGTTAATCTCAGAGTTTTCCAGAGTTTCTTGAAGTTTATTGAGCCACTGGTCTAGACCGTCATCTTCGCTGAGTTCGTTTTTGTACTTGTAATGGGCTGCATAACCTTTTTCGGCGATTTCATTCATGCGCTGACTTCTGATTTGCACCTCAACCCAACGCCCCTTTGGTCCCATCACAGTGATATGTAGTGCTTCGTAACCTGTAGATTTTGGCGCTGAAATCCAGTCTCGTAGTCGGGTTGGATTTGGTCGGAAGTGGTCCGTTACGATGGAATATATTTTCCAAGCCAAGAATTTTTCGTCTTCCGCTTTACCATCATAAATAATTCTGATCGCAAATTTGTCGTAGACCTCATCAAAGGAAACGCTTTGACGCATCATTTTGCGCCGAATGGAAAACACTGATTTTGGGCGGCCTTTAATTTCGTAATTGATGCCCTCGGTATTTAATGTTTTTTGAATGACCCCGCTAAATGCTGCGATATAGGCATCCTGGTCTTCTTTACTTTCTTTAATTTTATCGATAATGTCTCGATAAACCTCAGGTTCCGTGTACTTTAATCCCAAATCTTCTAACTCAGATTTGATATTGTAGAGCCCGATTCTATGCGCCAATGGAGCGTAGATGTAGAGGGTTTCAGAAGCGATTTTTAGTTGCTTATGCCGAGCCATGCTGTCCATAGTTTGCATATTGTGCAAGCGATCCGCAATTTTTATAATGATTACACGCACATCCTCATTGAGTGTGAGCAACATTTTTCTAAAATTCTCCGCCTGAAGCGAAACATCTTTTTGATATTCTAAGTGGGAGATTTTCGTGAGGCCATTAACGATACGCGCAATAGTTTCTCCAAATATTTGTTCAATATCTGCCAGCGTGTATGGGGTGTCTTCTACAACATCATGGAGTAGGGCAGCAGCAATTGAGGTGGCATCTAATCCTATTTCTGAAGCGACAATTTTGGCCACCGCAATAGGGTGAAAAATATAGGCCTCACCACTCTTGCGCCTCTGTTCTTTATGGGCGTCGACAGCAGTGTCAAAAGCCGTTCTAATCAGTTTTTTATCCGCCCGAGAAAGGGTCTGATAACTGATTTTAAGCAGCTCTTTGTACTGCTTGGCGATTTCTTTATTTTCCTGCTCTAAGACTGCTGGTGCCATAACATAAAATTACAACAAAGTTTGGGAGTGGACAAGCATCTCGACCCGTGTACGCGATTCAAATATTAAACAGGGATAAGGCGTTTAATCCAATGCAATCCAACGAGTATCGCAGGGAAATTATCGGTTTGAATCTTTAAAAAAAGATCTATCCCTTTTGATTCGACCGTTGCCGCAGGGCCTCATAGATAAGAATACCGGCTGAAACAGAAACATTCATGCTGTCTATAGCCCCATTCATAGGAATTTTTACTTTGGCTTTACTGGCAGTGCGCCAGGTTTCTGAGAGGCCGTCGGCTTCGGTGCCCACGACTATGGCTGAAGGTTTGGTGTAATCGGCTTGAGTATAAGGTATGGCCTCTTGTAAAATAGCACTGTAAATAGCGATATTATGCTTGTTGAGGTAATCGATTATTTCTTGGGTAGTTCCGGTGGCAATCGTCGTAGTAAAAAGCCCGCCTACACTGCTTCGAATGATATTGGGGTTGTAAAGATCGGTAAGCGGGTTGGCCAGGAGAAAAGCGTCTACACCAGCCGCATCTGCAGTGCGCAAAAGAGCCCCTATATTCCCTGGCTTCTCTGGCGCTTCGGCCACTAGAATCAGAGGATTTTTACCTTTGAGTTGAAGCTCCTGTAATTGATGATTTTTAGTTTTAAAAACCCCAATCACCCCTTCTGTAGTATTGCGATAGGCTATTTTTTTATAGACGCTCAGGCTCACGGCATAGGTCTTGACGCCTTGCCCACCAATGGATTTAATAAAATCTAAAGCGGAAATATTATCGTTTTCCGTCGCATTGTGTTGGGCAATGTCGTGGCAATAAAAAAACATAGAGCCTGAGTACCCTGCCTCGAGGGCGAGATTAATTTCACGCAGACCTTCAACCACAAATAAACCGTCTTTTTTTCTAGCACGAGAGCGCTCCTGCCATTGAACGATTTGCTTGATCAGTCCATTATTGGTGCTGGTCAATAAAGTAGGTTGTTGTTCCATGAACCTCGTTCGATTGAACTTCGTGGCTTCGAGGTAGCCTTAATTAATCTTGGGTTTGTTGGCCGTATTTTTCTGAATAACGCTGATAAAGTTCAGTTTGATGCGTTTCAAGAGAAAGTGCACGCCCATCGATAAACGCATGACTTAACTGATTGGTACGCATGTCTAAAGCATCCCCTTTGCTGACAAACAGTGTGGCGCTTTTTCCCACTTCAAGGGTTCCATAATCTGCATCGATACCTAAAATTTTGGCCGTATTAGAGGTAACGAGTTTTAGTGCGTCTTCTGCGGATAAGCCAAATCCTGAAGTGTGCCCAGCATAAAAGGGCAAGTTCCGTGTGCTCATGCGCTCCATGCTACCGCGCGCATTGAGGCCTACGGTAAGTCCGCCTTGTGTCAGCAATACGGGAAGTTTAAAGGGTTTGTCGTAATCGTCATCTGCCTGTTGTGGCAATGAGTGTACGCGATCTATCAACACAGGAATGTCATGACGCTTTAAGAATGGAATAATTTGATCGGATTGATACCCTCCTACCAAAACAATTTGTAATACGCCATGATTTTTAAGTTGGCTTACGGCATCCATGATTTCTCGAACGCCATCCGCATAAACATAAACTTTTTTAGTCCCATCAAGTGTTCCCACAAGGGCCTCAATGGCTTGATTCGGTACTTCAGGCTTCTCTGCGATGTAGGCTTTAGTGCGGTCAAAATAATCAGTGATCGTTTCGACTTGGTTTTCGTATTCTTTGTTGGGTTTCCATCCGCGATCTTCGCCCATCCACCAGCGACCGCGTCGGTATGTATTGGGCCAATGCAAATGGACTCCATCATCTGCTTTTACTGCTGCATCTTCCCAGTTCCAGGCATCCAATTGGACAATCGATGAGGTTCCTGAAAAGACACCACCTTGAGGAGTGATTTGCGCCATAAGGACCCCATTGGGACGCATGCTTTCTACGACTTGGCTTTCTGCATTGTAGGCAATAAGACTGCGAATATTCGGACCGTATTCCCCTAATTCATCATCGTCCTTGCTCTGACGAACCGCATCAATTTCTACCAAGCCTAATGACGATACAGGGGCAATTATGCCGGGATATATATGCTGTCCAGACACATTGACGATTTGGCCTTGTGGGGTAATTTCATTTTGCCCTAGGGCGATAATTTTCCCGTCTTTAAAAATCAAATGTGCATTTTCAATGACCGAGCCATTGCCCACATGAACGGTAGCCCCGGCCAAAGTGATCGCTTCTGATTGAGCTGGGGCAGGAGTTTGCTGAGCAAACCCGGTGACGGCAACTAATGAAAGAATAAGTACGCTAAATTTATATTTGATGTTCATGGCAATTAGTTTATGGTTTCACATTCAAATTTGATGCGGTCTCTCTTGCGAGGAGCCCTTCCTTTGCTTCCTGATGACTTTTGATCAGAGAGCATCATTTGAATCAGTTGATTTTTTTCTTTTTGAAGTGCTTGGCGTAGGGCCTGGTCTTCATCGATATCAAAATAAAAGGCCCCGTCGATCATGGTTTTCTCAGCATGAGCGTAAACTGAAAGTGGATGTTCATTCCAGAGTACTAAATCGGCATCTTTACCTTTTTTGATACTTCCCGTACGGTTATCTAAATGAAGGAGTTTCGCTGGATTAATGGTGACCATAGCCCAGGCTTCTTCTTCATCCATTCCACCGTATTTAACGGTTTTGGCCGCTTCTTGATTTAAACGACGCGCCATCTCATCGTCATCACTGTTAATGGCAGTGGTAACTCCTGCACGGGCCATAATCGCGGCATTAAACGGTATGGCATCTTTAACTTCGTACTTGTACGCCCACCAGTCACTAAAAGTAGACCCCCCAACGCCATGCTGGGCCATTTTGTCCGCCACTTTATAGCCTTCAAGAATGTGTGTGAAGGTATTGACCCGAAAATCAAAAGACTCGGCGACTTTCATGAGCATATTGATTTCACTTTGCACATAACTATGGCAGCTGATAAATCGTTCTCCTTCTAGAATTTCTCCCAAAATTTCTAATTCTTCATCGACGCGATAAGGTGCGCCGCTTTTCTTATTATCGAGATAGGTACGGGCTCGGTTAAAGTAATTGATGTAGAGTTGTTCAACCCCCATACGCGTTTGCGGATATCGACTAAAACTGCTCCAGTTACTTTGTTTTACATTTTCCCCTAAGGCGAATTTTATAAATTTCGGAGCGTTGTCATACAGCATCTCTTGGGCTGAAGCCCCCCATTTTAATTTGATAATTGCGGATTGTCCTCCGATTGGATTGGCAGAACCATGAAGGATTTGCGCTGAAGTAACGCCACCGGCCAAATTGCGATATATGCTGATGTCTTTAGGATTGACCACATCACTGATGCGTACCTCTGCCGATGAGTTTTGTCCCCCCTCGTTTATGGTTAGTGCGGCGATATGAGTGTGTTCATCAATAATTCCTGCAGTAAGATGTTTTCCTGTGGCATCAATAATGCGTGCGCCTTTGTCCGATAAGCCGGTGCCAATGGCCTGAATTTTTCCGTTTTTAACCAAAACATCGGTATTGCTGAGAATGCCCTCTTTTTCTCCTGTCCAAACCGTTGCATTTTTAAACAATACGGTTTGTTGGGTGGGAAGCTGAGTTCTTCCATATCCCATATTGGGATAGGTTATTGGCATGACCTCAAGGTCCGATCCTTGTGAACTCGAATTATTTGTGTCCCCTGGGCTGTCGTTTTCAGCATTAGGGTTAATCCCTGGAGTAAAGGCGGTTGGGCTGGCCACAAACGAACGTGATGCGCCATCTTGGAAAAAGATTTGACCGCTGAGTTCTAGGTTGTCAGGATTAATTTGCGCCATAGCTCTAAGCACCCCATTTTGATCCTTGTCTTTTACCTGCCACTTGAGCCATTGTCCGTCTTGCGTTATTTTTCCAGTTTCTAAACTATCGCCTTCGCCGTATTTTAAAGATAAATTACCGTCTTTATTTTCAACAACAAATCGTGCGGCTCTCCCTGCAATAGCAATTTGGTATTCATCACTGGTTTTCTGTTGTTGAAGTTTTATGTTGTAAGGTTTTCCGAGAATCCAATGCGATTGCATTTGACTGTCTTTAGAAAACAAGGGTTTGTCACTGATCAAGAAGTTGGCCAGTTTGCCCGCTTCCAAAGACCCAACCATTGAACTCACCCCTAATTGAGCAGCGGGGACTGTAGTCAATGCGCGCAAGGCTGCTTTTGGATCCAGCCCATATTCAATCGCCTTTGATAAATGTTCTGAAAAAGACTTTGGACTTTTTAAATCGTGTGTGCTGAGTGAAAATTTAATGTTTTGTTCGGCAAATTTATTTGGGTTTATAGGGGCTTGATTCCAGCGTCTTAAATCTTCCAAAGAAAGTTGTGCGCTGTAATAAGGGTCGGTGACGTCATAGGCTTCCGGGAAATTAATGGGAAGCACAAATTGAGCCTTGGTTTGAGCGATTTCATTAAGGTATTCATAACCATCAGAAGCCCCGACAATAATATAGGGCTGATTGAATTGAGCGCCGATGCTATGGGCTCTAAGGGCATTGGCGTTATCACCAGCCTCAAAAAAAGCAGGCTTTGCACGATTGGCTAAAAGGGCATCTAAGGTTTGGTCGGTTTGCGTACCATTGTTTTGGTACCAATTGGCATCGTGATACATTTGACGCAATAGGGCCATTGCGCCCATCAGAGAGCCCGGGTAGGATTGGCTGCTTTGGCTGCTTTTTTCAAAGGAAAAACATTGACTTGCGTTGGTTTCAAGCAAGCGATCCGCGTCGCTTGACTCATCGGATAAAGCCACGATCAGGCCGCTACCACGAGCAATTCCATCTTTAAGCAAGCTATGAACCACACCAAAACCTTGTTCGCGCATGCTTTGGGCGGTTTTTTCATCATATTTAAAATGATCTACGGCTTGTTGTTCTGCACGAATGTGATCATTCCAATAAAAACCCTCTCTGTTGGGTTCGTATTGAGCGGATCTTCGGCCTCCTCCTTCAGATTTTGGTATTGAGACACCAAAATTGGTGTATGCATCGACAAAGGAAGGGTAAATGTGTTTTCCATCCATGTCATGAACTAAGGCATGATCGGGAATTTTAACATTGCTTCCTACAGAAATTATTTTACCCGAACGGATCAGAAGCGTCCCAGAGTCAATTTCTCGATCCGCGTCTATGTGAATTACCGCGTTAGTAAATGCGATAAGTCCATCGTAATTTTCTTTTAGTTGATCATTTTTCGGGAAATAGTCTTGGGCAAATGCTGAACTAAAAATTCCAATGGTGATTAGGGAAAATAAATACTTTTTCATGCATGCTAAATTTTAAGAACATCTAATATAACAAAGTCACCGTTGAAAACGGCTTGAAAAAGAAATTCTTTTAATTGAGCTATTTAAAGGGGGTATTGTTGGTCGTATTGTACCAAAAGGGCGACCATATAACTATAACTTCGAAGGCCTTTGGATTGATTGTTGGCCTTTAAAAATTGATCCCAAAATACTTTGGATACCGATTCTAAGGGGTTTTTATAGGATTCCCAAAAGGCCCTCATCTCTCTATAGCTCTCGAGTATTCCGTAATTGATACTCGGCAACATTCGATCGTACGCTGCTCGATCGCTTCGCGCAACTTCATTCAAGCAGTAACGTAAGGCAAAAATTGACCCCGAATATTTGATGTAGGTATTCTCGTGATTAATGGTGGCCAAAGTCGCTATAAAGTTCGCTTCGTTTTCAGCGGCAAATCCCATTTGATGCGCTTGCTCGTGTGCACTGACCACAGGGAATTTGTAGTTTTTAATGCGTTCATTGACTTGCGCTTCTCCTGTTATGGGGTTGTAATATCCGCTGTAACCCATATAAGTCAAGCCCAAAGACCAAAGGGAAGGTTTGATGCTCGTACCACGATAATCAAACTGAGGGTAAATCGTTCCGAGGGTTTTATAGCCTTGCCTGGAGTATTCGAAAATTTCCTCTTGGGTGTAAGGTAAGTCTATTTTTACGCTGTCTGCATAGTCAAGAGTTCTGTGGAGCGCATTGCTTTTTTCGATCAGACGCTCGGTCAAGGCGACCAGTTGTTCTGTTGTGTATTCTGGAGAGAGTTCTAAGGACTTATAGAGTGGGGGACGAAGATAATTAAGTCCCCATATTAAATTGAACATCAGGTAAATAAGCCCAAGTGCCGCCCCTAAATCTAAGAAAAAGCCTTTGGCATCATGGATCAGTCTTCTGGAATTCATCCAGAACCAGCGAAGAATCATGATCCCCATAAGGGTATAAAAAACATCCCCTATAGAAAATGGAATCCAACCAAATAAATAGCGCTGTAAGGTGCTGATGTAGGGATAAATACCCAGACTGTAGTACTGCTCAATGAGTGTTGAATAAGGTCGGAGGAATTGCAGTCCAAAGTACTGAATTGGCAACAAAAGCACCAGAAAAATGCGTCGGTTTTTACCCATACTCAAACATACAAATAAATCCCAAAGTAAAGTTTTACTTCACGTATAGAAGGAGTAAATTTGTTCAAAATCACATTATGAGTACACCTGTATCTTCACTCGAGCCCAAGGCTATTTGGGCAAATTTCGCGCGGCTCAATGCTGTGCCTAGGGCCTCGAAAAAAGAGGAACGCGTCATAAATTTTATAAAAGAATTTGGCCAGGGACTGGGTTTAGAAACCCAAGTTGATGCCATTGGTAACGTACTGATACGAAAGCCAGCCACCCCTGGAATGGGCGATAGACAAACTGTGGTCATGCAAGCCCATTTGGATATGGTCCATCAAAAAAATGCCGATGTTGCTTTTGATTTTGAGCAACAAGGGATCGATATGTATGTCGATGGGGACTGGGTGCGTGCAAAAGGGACAACTCTTGGCGCGGACAATGGTCTCGGTGTTGCGGCCATCATGGGGGTTTTAGCCTCTGAGAACCTACCGCATCCGGCCATTGAGGCACTGTTTACTATTGATGAGGAAACGGGAATGACAGGCGCTATGGAGTTAAAAGAAGACTGGCTTACCGGGGCGATTTTACTCAATTTAGATACCGAAGAAGACAACGAACTTGGCGTCGGCTGTGCCGGAGGTATTGATGTTACTTTTAAATCGTGTTATACGCCAGTGCTCAGTGAAGAAGGAGCCGCATATAGTATCTCGGTGCGCGGGCTGCAAGGAGGACACAGCGGAATGGACATCCACAAAGGACTCGGTAATGCCAATAAGCTCATGAATCGCCTTTTATGGGCCGTAAAAGATAAGGTGCAATTGGCTGAACTCAGTGGTGGAAGTTTGCGTAATGCCATACCTAGAGAGAGTTTTTGCTTGGTGGTCGTGGCTCCTGAAAATGATATTGCTTTTAAAGAAGCGTTTACCCAATGTAAAAATGAAATTCTGGCCGAATTTGCTGCGCTTGAGCCTGAGCTTACTCTGGAGTTTACTTCGAGTGACGCTCCAAAACAAATAATGCCTTCAGAGGCATTTATGCCGTTCATAAGCGGTATTCAAGCCACTCATAATGGCGTTTATAGAATGAGCCCAGATATCCCTGGGCTTGTTGAAGCTTCCAATAATTTGGCTAAGGTAACCGTTAAGGATGGCCTCGTTCAATGGGAGTGTTTAACACGCTCTTCGGTGGAAAGTACCAAGTGGGATCTTGTCCATACATTAAAAGCCGTGGGGCAACTTTCTGGTTGTAGTGTTGATTGTTCTGGTGATTATCCTGGTTGGGCTCCAAATATGAATAGCCCAATACTGAGTGTCATGCGGCAACTCTATCGCGACACATTCCAGCACGAGCCCCACGTGGCGGCTTGTCACGCAGGCCTGGAGTGTGGTATTATCGGAAAACACTATCCGGAGTTAGACATGATTTCTTTTGGTCCTAATATTTTAGGAGCACACTCACCAGATGAGCGCGCAAGTATTTCATCCTCACAAAAATTTTGGCGTTTTCTTTGTCAAGTTTTGGCAGAGATTCCGAAGCGGTAAACTCGCGAGAAATGATCCTCAGGGAAGGCCTGTTGAGATTAAATTATTTAGGTATTAAAAAAGTCGCTGCAACGCAGCGACTTTTTTAATGATCATTTCGCGCAAAGATCCGCGAAAGTAGGACTATTGGTTTAGCTCATACTTATTCAACAGGACCAACAAGCTCGATTTCAAAAATAACATCGCTGTTTGGTGGGATTACATTTCCAGCGCCTTGAGGGCCCCAAGCCAAATGGGATGGGATGAACACCGTTAATTTGTCTCCATAGCTCATTTCAAACATAGCTTCTTTAAATCCTGGGATCAAGCCAGCATCTTTGCTGTAGGCAGAAGGTAACGGAACATATTGATTGTTGGCAGCACGCTGGGCGTTTACGCTTTCAAATTGCTCGGCAACGGCTTGAATACTTGTATCTAATAAGTTTCCATCGCTGAAGTACCCGGCATAATCCAAGAGGACTTTAGTTCCTTCGGCTGGTTTCATGCCTTTTCCTTTGTGATTCCAGTAAATTTCAATTCCTGAAGGGTAGGCTTGAGCCTCAAGCGCTAGGGCATCCAATTCAGCTTTCTTTGCTGCAGCAATTTCAGCAATGCGCGCTTCTTTTTCAGCCTTCACTTGTTCAATTCTCTCGAGTTCAACCTCAAAAGAGGGTTCTTGCACACCTTTATTGATGATACTCACCGAATTGATGTACACAGGGTCTACCGGTTTATCACCAGGCTTACTGGTGGCTACAGCGCCGATTGAATCCACCACATCTTGGCCAAGAACGATTTCACCAAAAACAGTGTGCTTGCCATTGAGCCAAGGGGTTTCTTTTAGGGTAATAAAAAATTGGCTGCCGTTTGTCGCAGGACCTGAATTGGCCATGGACAAAATGCCTTTTCCACTATGACTTAGGCTGTCAACAATCTCGTCAGGGAAAGCATAACCTGGATTTCCTGTTCCGTCTCCTTTAGGATCACCTCCTTGAATCATAAAGTCTTTAATGACTCTGTGAAAAGTCAATCCATTGAAATAGGGTTTTCCTTGATACACTGAATCGACTCTCGGGTGGGTTCCTTTTGATAACTCCACAAAATTTGCCACGGTCAAAGGAGTCGCTTCATGATAAAATTTGGCGACAAAAGTCCCTTTGTTGGTTACGAATTCCGCATAGAGTCCTGGTTCTAAGTCTGGATATTTTGTTTTACAACTCGTGAGTGTCAACAACAATACGCTGGCGTAAAGAACTAAATGTTTCATATTGATTTTTGTTATTTTATTTATGGTTTGTAGATTCAGTAAGCATTCTTATTTATGCATTTTACAACGCCCTGGGCTCTGTAAAATTTCTTTGCGAAGATAATATAAGAATTAGACAATGCGCGGTCTGGTCTATAGAGAATCGACGATTGGTACTATTTTAAACGAAAATTAATTTTGGCGTTTAAGGTCAATCAACACTGGAGTATTGGACTGAATTACCCCTGGGATTCCGCGATACCCGTAGGCCATTACCGAGGGAATCAGAAGGCGCATTGAATCCTGGCTTTTGGTCAATTTAATTCCTTCGCGCACCCCACTTATAAGTTCCTGGTGGCTTTGGTCTACTTGATATTCTATCCAACCATTGTCTTCAGCACTGATTAATTCGTTGAGCATTAAATCGTACACGGAGTAAGAAAAAATAACGGTATCTCCTGTATTGGCTGTGGCTGAGGTGTTTTCCCGGGCAGGGCCAAGGGCATACCAGAATCCCGAATCCGATTGCCGATAAGTGCGCAGACTGTCTTGTGTCTTTATAAAATTGAGGATTTCAGCCTCTTCTTTGGCATAAAGGGCTTTATTGCGCTGCGCGGAATCTTCCATAAAACTCCCGGAACGTTTTTGAACAGGCTTACGGGGCTCTGGTTGTGCGCAAGCCAAAAAGTTTACACAGATCATTAAACTCAAAATCAAGTTACTCGGCTTCATGAAGTTGATTTTTATATTCAGGTAGGTGCTTTAAGAGATGATTCACGGCTTCTGTTAGGCTGCCATCGAAACGTCCGCCGGCGGCATTGATGTGTCCACCACCGTTAAAATGATTTCGAGCAAATTCATTTACTGAGAAATCACCGACACTGCGCAAAGATATTTTGATGATTTGTTCGTGTTTATTTTCAATAAAAATAAGGGCAAAACGAATGCCTTGGAGTTGAAGGGCATAGTTTACAAACCCTTCCGTATCTCCTTTTTTAAAATCACACTCATCGAGATCTTTTTGGCTAAGACAGATAAAGGCGGTATTGTATTGAGACTGAATCTCCATATTGGCCAAAGCCCGTCCGAGGAGTTTTAATCGTCCAGGACTTTGATTGTCATAAACAGCTTGATGGATTTTACTGTGTTGCGCTCCTGCTTCGATTAGAGCCGCAACGACTTGATGTGTCTTTGCCGTTGTTGCAGGGAATCTAAATGATCCTGTATCGGTCATGATTCCAGTATAAAGATTGGTCGCTGTGGCCTGTGTAAGCTCAGACCATCCCGTCCAAGCTTCGATCAAGTGGGCAATCATTTCACTGGTACTGCTCATGCTGGTATCGCTCCAGGTCAAAGCAGCATAATCTGCTGGTTGCTGGTGGTGATCGATCATGACAAAAGTCTTTGTGGAATTGACCAAAAGCGATTCTAACTAGGCAAGCCTCAACCTGAGGGGATTGTTGTTCAAAATTCAATATTTGATCGTTCCCCGGCATCCATTTTAAAAATTCAGGGAAGTCATTGGGCATAACCACTGTGGGTTTATGTCCCAAGTCAAGAAGGAACCAATAAAGCCCAAGAGAAGCCCCAATGGCGTCTCCATCTGGATTCTTATGTCCGATGATAACGACATTTTTGCGCTCGTGAAATAGGCTTTTAAATTGAGATAAAATTGCAGTGTTCATGTCTTGCGAAGATACAATTTCTTGATGGGTTTACATTTGATATTTGTCAATTAAAACACTACTTTTGCGGCCAAATTAACAAGTACCATGAGAACAGACCGTACATTTACTATGCTAAAGCCTGACAGTGTTGAAAAAGGATACATCGGGGCTATTTTAGAAAAAATTACCGGCGCAGGATTTAAAATCGTCGCCATGAAATTAACGCAAATGACCCAGTCCGATGCTGAAACTTTTTACGCCGTGCACAATGAGCGTCCCTTTTTTGGTGAGTTAGTAGAGTACATGACTCGTGGACCAATCGTTGCTGCAGTATTAGAAAAAGAAAATGCTGTTCAGGATTTCCGCACTCTTATCGGAGCCACCAATCCAGCTGATGCCGCTGAAGGAACAATCCGTAAAATGTATGCTGCTTCAATGGGCGAAAATGCAGTTCACGGAAGTGACAGCGACGAAAATGCTGAAATTGAAAGTCAATTTCACTTCGCTGGAAGAGAGATTTTCTAAGAAAAAATAAATACTGCCATGGCTCAATTTACGCGTTTAGCCTTGGTTTGAGGTAAAAAAAAGTCGGCGCCATCGCGCCGACTTTTTTATTTAAAAATTATAGATTCCACAAGGGTTTCACCTAATTCTTGATTCATTAACGCAATAATTTTTTCCTTGCCATAATGCAATTCCTCGCGCA